>JAIRYB010000141.1 GCA_031267955.1 Spirochaetaceae bacterium
TCAGTCGTAGCGTGATTTCAGAACTTTTCTTGTTCTCTAATGTTTTTACAAAGGGGGCTACCGCCCCCTTTCGCTCCCAATCGGCTCATTTCGGGGCTAAAAGCCCCTTCATTCCGCCGTGTTTCGCTATCCCCCGCAGGCGACTGAATAGTTACCAATTTCAAAGGAAAACAACCGCGAAGGGCGCGTTGAAAGGTGGCATCCGGAGTTTGCCTTCTTCCCTTTGTGCCCTTTGCGGTTAAAAATCTTCACCTTTTGGTAGTTTCGCGGTACTTTAAAGTAAATGTTTCTGTCCTGACGCCCTTATGCGGAATATTGCATAAAAATCCACTTTTTTGTATATTGATGGGAATCCCCCGGTACGCGGGCCGAAAGATCGGGAATTCGGCCGCTGGGGGGAATCCCGCGTCCGGGCGCTTTGCCGGACAGGCGGGGAAAGAAGGGGCTGACTGGTTACGGAAGGAGCTTGTATGGGTGAGCGCGAAGATATGTCTGGGCAGGGCCCCCAGGGTCTTTACAGAGAGGAAAACGAGCGCGATTCCTGCGGCATCGGCTTTGTCGCGGATATAAAGGGACGAAAGTCGCACGAAATTCTGAAACGGGGCCTTGAGGTCCTGGAGAGGATGGAACACCGGGGGGCGGAAAGCGCGGACAACAAGACCGGCGACGGCTCGGGCGTGCTGATGCAGATACCCCACGCTTTTTATAAAAAACTGATACCGGGCCTTCCCGATCCGGGCCTCTACGGGACAGGGCTTTTATTTACCCCCAGGCCGGAGCAGGGGGATTTTTTTCCGCTCATAAAAAAACTCGTCGAAGATACCGCCCTGTATATGGGGCTTAAGGTCTTTGCCTGGCGCGATGTTCCTACGGACAACCGGGACATCGGCGTTATCGCGGCTTCGGCGGAACCGGCGGTAAAGCAGCTTGTGCTGGTCCCGGAGCAGGGCAAAAACCCCGATGCCGACAGGCTTGGCATTGAGATGCGCCTCTATGTTTTCCGGAAAAAAATTGAAAAAGCCCTGCGCCGGGACGAAACCCTGGAAAAGGCCGGGGCCAAAACCTATTTCGTCTCGCTTTCGAGCAGGACCGTCGTGTACAAGGGTATGCTGATGCCCAAACAGCTCAAGGATTACTACCCGGAGCTTAAGGATGAATCGCTTGAAACCGCGGTGGCGCAGGTCCATTCCCGTTTTTCCACAAACACCTTTCCCGACTGGCCCCTGGCCCAGCCCTTCCGCCTGGTCTCCCACAACGGCGAGATCAACACCATCAAGGGCAACCGTTTCTGGATGGCCGCCCGGGAGGCGCTCTTTTCCCACAACGATCTGGGCCCCTTCCTCGCCGATATATGCCCGGTAATCGAGCCGGGCCGCAGCGATTCCGCCAGTTTCGACAATGCCCTGGAACTCCTGGTCCTGGCCGGCCGCAGCCTGCCCCATGCCCTGATGATGCTCATCCCCGAATCATGGAACGGCCGGAATCCCATCCCCGACGAGCTCAAAGCCTTTTACGAGTACAGCGCGTGCGTGATGGAACCCTGGGACGGCCCGGCCTCGATAGTGTTCTGCGACGGCCGCTATGTGGGCGGCACCCTGGACCGGAACGGGTTGCGCCCCTCCCGGTATACGATTACCAGGGACCAGCTTATTGTGATGGGTTCGGAAACCGGCGTGCAGGATTTCAGGCCGGACGAGGTTGAATTTAAAGGGAGGCTGCTTCCGGGAAAGCTGCTCCTGGTTGACCTGGAAGAAGGCCGGATCATCCCGGATGACGAGGTGAAGCGGGAAGTGGTCCGGATGCGGCCCTACCGCGAGTGGGTGTCGGAAAATGTGGCGGTCCTGGATCAGAGCCGCGGCGATGACGCGGCCGCCGAGTCTTCGGCTTTGCCGACGGCCTTGCCGACGGCTCCGCCAACAGCCCTGCCCTCGGCCTTGCCAACAGCCCTGCCTTCGGCCCCGCCGCCGGACTTGCCATCGGTCCCGCCAACAGCCTTGTCTTCAGCCCCGCCATCGGACTTGCCCGCGCGGGAGGCCCTCTTTATGGAAAGGGCCGCCGGTTACACGCGCGAGGACCGGGACCGGCTCCTCCTCCCCATGGCGGAATACGGCCAGGAGCCGACAAGCTCCATGGGGACCGACACCCCGCTGGCCGTCTTTTCCGAAAAAAGCCAGCGGGTCTACGCTTATTTCAAACAGTTATTCGCCCAGGTGACCAACCCGCCTATCGATTCCATCCGTGAGGACCTGGTAATGACTCTGACAAGTTTTGCCGGCCCCCAGCTTAACCTTCTGGAAGAGACAGAGGCCCACTGCCGCAGGATAAAAGTTGTTTCCCCGATTCTTACGGAAAAAGAGCTTGGCCGGCTCAGGGCTGTTCCGGGGTTCAAAAACAAGACGCTGGACGCAAGTTTCCCGCCCGGGGAGGAAAGCCTGGAAGCCGCCCTGGACCGCCTCGTTTCCGAAGCGGTGCGGGCTGTCGAAGGCGGGGCCTCGCTCGTTGTTTTGTCGGATCGGGCGGCCCTGTCCCCCGGGTCGGGGCGCTGCGCGGTCCCCGCCCTGCTTGCCGTTGGCGCGGCCCACCACGGCCTTATAAAAGCGGGCCTCAGGATGAAGGCTTCCATTATAGCCGAAACCGCGGAACCCCGCGAGATCATGCACTACGCCCTGCTTTTCGGGTATGGGGCCGATCTTGTCGTGCCTTACGGGGCCTTTAATTCCATCGCCCTGATCTGCCGCGGCCATGACGGAAAGCGGCTCAGGTCTTACGCGGAAGCGGAAGCCCAGTATGTCAAGGGGCTTCAGAAGGCCATGCTCAAGGTAATTTCCAAGATGGGTACCAGTACCCTGCGGTCCTACCGGGGCGCGCAGATATTCGAAGCTGTCGGCCTTGGCGAAAAAGTGATCGAAAAATGTTTCCGGGGCACTGTAAGCAGGATAGGCGGGGCGGGTTTTGCGGAACTGGAAGCCGAGGCTGTGTCGCGTTACCGGGAGGCGCTTGTTGCCTGGGAAAGCTCCCCCGACGACCCGGCCCCCTCGGATTTCATCCTGCCCGACGACGGCCAGTACAGGTGGCGCAATTACGGCGAAAAACACGCCTGGAATCCTGAAACCATCTACCTGCTCCAGTGGGCCGCCCGTACAGGGGATTATGCGAAATTCAAACAGTTTACCGCCCTGGCGGACAGCCTGAACCGGAGCCCCCACGTAATCCGGGGACTCCTGGATTTTGCCGCGCCGGGTTCGGTTAAAGGGGGGAAGCCCGCCCCGGTCCCCCTTGAAGAAGTCGAACCGGCCGAAGCCGTTATGGCGCGTTTTACCACCGGCGCCATGTCCCTGGGTTCCCTTTCCAAAGAAGCCCACGAAACCATAGCCCGGACCATGAACGCCATCGGGAGCCGTTCCAATTCCGGCGAAGGCGGGGAGCCTTCCGAGCGCTTCGAAAAGCGCGCGGACGGGTCCTGGCTGCGGAGCGCCGTCAAGCAGGTAGCCTCGGCGCGCTTCGGCGTTACCAGCGAGTACCTGGCAAACGCGGCCGAACTCCAGATCAAGATAGCCCAGGGCGCCAAGCCCGGCGAGGGCGGCCAGCTTCCGGGGCATAAGGTTGACGGCATAATCGCCCGGACCCGGCATTCAACGCCGGGCGTCACCCTGATAAGCCCGCCACCCCACCACGACATCTACTCTATCGAGGATCTGGCGGAACTTATCTTCGATTTGAAAAACGCCAACCCCCGGGCCAGGATCAGCGTCAAGCTGGTGTCTGAAGACGGGGTAGGCACCATCGCCGCGGGAGTCGCCAAGGCCCACGCGGACAATATCCTGATCTCGGGCTACGACGGCGGGACCGGGGCAAGCCCCCAGTCCAGCATACGCCACGCGGGCCTGCCCTGGGAACTCGGCATTTCCGAGACCCACCAGGTGCTGGTACGGAACGGACTCCGGGGCCGGGTCCGGCTTATGACAGACGGCCAGCTTAAGACAGGCCGCGACATCGTGATAGCCGGAATGCTCGGCGCTGAAGAATTCGGCTTCGGCACCTCGGCCCTCATCGTCCTTGGCTGCGTGATGATGAGGAAATGCCATGAAAATACCTGCCCCATGGGCGTCGCGACCCAGGATCCGGAACTGCGGAAACGCTTCAGGGGCAAGAGCGAGCACCTCGCCAATTTTTTCCGTTTTCTCGCGGAAGAAACCCGCGAAATCATGGCTTCCCTGGGCTTCCGCAAATTTGACGAGCTTATAGGCCATAGCGAATACCTTGTAGAAAGGAAAATCCCGGAAGCCGCGACCGGAATAGACATCACGGACGGCCGGAGCGTAAAGGCCGCCAAGGTCGCGGGCGTGGACCTTTCCCGTATCCTCGAAAGGCAGAGGGCCAAGGAAGGCATCCCGGGCGGGGACGCCCTGTACTGCACCCAGGCCCAGGTCCACAAGATCACCGATATACTGGACCTGAAACTTATCGAAAAATGTTTCGCCGCCCTGGAAAAGAAAGTGCCCACCACCCTGGAATTCCCGGTAAAAAACACGGATCGCTCCGTGGGGACCATGCTTTCCTACGAGGTAAGCAGGCGCCTGGGCGGCCGCGGCCTGCCCGAAAATTTTATCACCGTAGATTTTGCCGGCTCCGCGGGGCAGAGTTTCGGCGCCTTCCTGGCCCGGGGAATCACCTTCCGGCTTGCCGGCGACAGCAACGATTACCTGGGCAAGGGCCTTTCCGGCGGCCGCATCGTTGTATTTCCCCCGGAAGGCTCCACCTTTAAAACCTACGAAAACATCATCATCGGGAATACAGTGCTTTACGGCGCCACTTCCGGGAACCTCTACGCCGCCGGAGTCGCGGGCGAGCGTTTCTGCGTGCGCAATTCCGGAGCCGTCGCCGTTGTGGAAGGCACGGGCGACCACTGCGCCGAGTACATGACAGGCGGCCGGGTAATCGTCCTGGGGAAAGTAGGCCGCAATTTCGCCGCCGGCATGTCCGGGGGCATAGCCTACGTGCTGGATACCGGGGGCAGCTTCAGGTATTTCCTCAACCCCGGAATGGTCGAACTTTCCGGCCTTGACACCGAAGAAGACGAAATCTTCGTCAGGGAAGAAATCGGCCAGCACATCTACTGGACAGGCTCCGCCTACGCGCGGGGCATACTCTACGGCTGGGAAGACTACCGGACCAAATTCGTCAAAGTCCTGCCGGTCGAGTACAAAAAAGCCCTCCAGGAAATGAAGCTGAGGGAACTGGACCGCAAGCTCTACGATATCCGCCTGCGGGAAGATATCGCCGAAAG
>JAIRYB010000151.1 GCA_031267955.1 Spirochaetaceae bacterium
AGCGGCGCCTCTACCACCATTTCGTAGACCTCTTCGGAAAGCTGTTTTTTTGAAAGGACTTTATTCATACCGGCTCCTTGAGATAATATACCATGAAAAATAAATGACGGCAAGTTTGCGCGATGCCTCAGGCCGCGCCGGGTAGTTACAATTGCCGCAAAACCAGCCGGGGTACTAGCCGTACAGGCCCCGGGCGGGTATGATAAAAACACGATGCTCTTGGCCGTAGATTTTCCGCATTGGCTTTCACCGGAGATTATTCCGGGCCTCCCTGTCCGCTGGTACGGAGTGATGTACATTGTCGCCTTTGGGATCGCCTACCTGCTCTACCGCAGGCAGATACGCGAGCGGAATTTCCCCATGAGCGAGGATAATCTTTCCGGGCTTTTTTTCGCGGGCATTCTGGGGCTTGTCCTGGGGGCGCGGATTTTCGCCACCATTGTTTACGAGACAAGCGATATTTACCTTAGGCAGCCGTGGCTGATATTCTGGCCTTTCAGGAACGGCCGTTTTACCGGGCTTCAGGGGATGAGTTATCACGGCGGGGTGATCGGCGGCATCCTGGGTTTTGTGATTTTTTCGCTGATAAAGAAGTTCGACATCCGGGAAATTGCCGATATGTTTGCCGGAAGCATCCCGCTCGGCTATACTTTCGGCCGTCTGGGGAATTTTATCAACGGCGAGCTTTACGGCCGGGTAACTGCCTGGCCTGTCGGGATGATCTTTCCGAATGCCCAGCGTTACCCGGCGCAAGAAGCCTGGGCGCTTGAAATCGCCGGGAAAACGGGCGTCCCGGTCCCCGCGGGCGCGGACGCCATGCTGAACCTGCCCCGGCATCCGTCCCAGCTGTACGAGGCTTTTTTTGAAGGCGTGATCCTCTGGCTTGTTATCTGGCTTGTCCGGAAGAAAAACCCTTTCAAGGGATTCCTCGCGGGCCTTTACATGGGGGGCTACGGCCTTATCCGCTTTGTTCTGGAATATTTCCGGGAACCCGACGCGGATCTGGGCTACCGTATCGAGCTGGTCCGCAACGGCGTCCCCCCGGCGCTTTTTTCTTCTCTTTTCAATTTTACTACCGGCCAGATACTCTGCTTTATGATGATCCTCGCGGCGCTAATCTGGTGGATCATCGCCTCCAGGCTTCCGGGCCATGAGGCGCTCTGGCTTTACCCGGACAGCGCCGCTGGAAAAGCCGCGCGCGCGAGGGAGACTCCCGAAGCCCGCGAAGCGTCGCGGATTGAGGCGAAAAAAAACCGCCGCAAGCTGCGGAAAAAACTGAGGTAGGGCGGCGGGGCGCCTGCCCGCCGGGGAAAAAATGAAATACTACAGTACGAGGAGCCGGAACAGTCCGGTGAATTTTGCCGAAGCCGCGCTTACCGGGCTTGCCCCGGACGGCGGGCTTTTTATTCCGGAGGAAATACCGCCCTACCCGGCGGCGGTCCGCGCTTCCCTGGGAAAGATGGATTACCGGGACATCGCCCTTGAGACGATAAGGCCCTATGTAGCCGGGGAAATTCCCGGGCCGGTTCTGGAGGAGCTGGTCCGGGCGGCCTACCCCTTTGACGCCCCGCTTGTGGCCGCCGGGGACCGGCTGATACTGGAACTTTTCCACGGCCCCACCGCCGCGTTCAAGGATTTCGGCGCGCGTTTCATGGCCCACGCTTTTTCCTGGCTCAGGAGGAACGAGGATCGGCCCCTCCATATTTTGGTCGCCACTTCCGGCGACACCGGCGGCGCGGTGGCCGACGGCTTTTTCGGCGTGGAGGGGATTTCCGTGACGGTCCTCTACCCCAGGGGGCGGGTGTCGCCGCTCCAGGAAAAACAGATTGCCGGCCTTGGCGGAAATATAGCCGCCCTGTCCGTGGAGGGGAGCTTCGACGACTGCCAGGCCCTGGTAAAAGCCGCCTTCGCCGACTCCGGCCTGAGAAAGCGCCTCGTCCTTTCCTCGGCGAATTCCATCAACGTCTCTCGGCTTATCCCCCAGGCGGCGTACTATGCCGCGGCCGCAGGCAGGGCCTTTGACGGGAAGACCTGCCCGGACGGCGAGGCGACGCCCCGCGCCCGCGAAACCGGGACAGGCCCGCGGGCCGGCAATGCCGCGCGTTTCGGCGCCGCCGCGGGGCAGCCCCCGGCAATGTGCGTCCCGTCGGGCAACTTCGGGAACCTTACCGCGGGGCTTTACGCCATGAAGATGGGCGCGCCCATCGCCCGTTTTATCGCGGCCACCAACATCAACAGGACAGTGCCGGACTACCTTGCCGGCGCGGAATACGAAGCCCGGCCTTCGCGGGCGACGATCTCCAACGCCATGGATGTCGGAGCGCCCAGCAACTTTGAGCGCATGGCATCCCACTGGAGCGGGGAAGAGCTGCGGCGCATGATCCGGGGCGCGTGGGTAAGCGACGGGGATACCCGCAAAACCATTGAAGCGGTACGCCGCGAATACGGCTATTTCCTCGACCCCCACAGCGCGGTCGGCTGGAACGCCGCCGATCAGCTTGCCTTGTCGGGCGCGCTGGGCGCGGGGCCCCTCGCGATACTGGCGACCGCCCACCCCGCGAAATTCGCGGAAACGGTCGAGCCCCTGGCCGGCCCGCCGCCTGTACCCGCGTCGCTCAGGCGCGTCATGGGGCGGGAAATCCGCGCGCGGGCTATACCCGCGGACCTGGAAGCGTTAAAGGAACTGTTATAAATATAGTTTAAGTATAAGTTTAAGCATAATAGAAAAAGGCTTACCCAAAGCCGGCCGGGTTCCGGGAAAACCCGGACAGTAAAACTAGAAATTGAGGTTATTATGAACGATTGCCCGTGCGGCTCGGGCCGCCCTTTTGCCGAATGCTGCGAGCCTTATATCAGCGGGGCGGAACTGCCGCCGACCGCCGAAGCGTTAATGCGCAGCCGCTACTCGGCCTACGCGACTCACGCCGTCGACTACATCATCAACACCTGCCACACGGAAGAAGGCAAGGCGAATATCGACTATAAATCCACCAGGGACTGGAGCGAGCAATCCGTCTGGCTGGGGCTGAAAATACTCTCCACTACAAAGGGCGGCGCTGACGACAGCGAAGGGACAGTGGAATTCGAGGCGCTTTACGAACGCCGCGGCCTCCGCGACACCCACCATGAAACGGCTAAATTCAGGAAGGACGCCGGCCGCTGGCTTTACGATGACGGAACCGTCGCTACGGTAACGGTGGTCCGCGCCGGCCCCAAGATCGGCAGAAACGATCCCTGCCCCTGCGGCAGCGGCAAAAAGTACAAACACTGCTGCGGGGCGTAAGGGCTGTGCCGGGGACGCCGCCCGCAGGCCCCCTGGCTGTATCCGGAATAGGCGGGCGCAGCGCCGATGTCAGTAGTAGCAGATCCGGTAATCGCAGATTGATTCAAACCCTACTTTCCGGTACACGGAACGGGCGGCGGGGTTGTTTTTTTTTACAAACAGCGTTACCGCTTTTCCCTGGGCGAGCAGGGACGATGAAAGAGCGGCGGTCATGCGCCGGGCAATGCCCAGGCCCCGGTAACCGGGGCGGACATAAACACCCCCTATCTGGAAACGGGTAAAAGATTCGGCGTTGGTGTTGATCTTCCCCACGATTTTGCCGCCAATCTTTGCCGCGAGCACCTGCTCCCTGCCGATAATGCCGCTAAGGCCGAGGCGGGAATTTTCGGCCTTGAATTCCGATCCTCTGGGCAGCACTTCTTCCCGGTCATAGTCCGCCTGAAGCGGAAGCATCTCTTCCAAATCGCCCATCCCCGGCTTAACCAGCGCGAGGCCTGCCGGCCCTGCCCGAAGCGACTCCGGGTCAGGTTCCCGGTCCAAACCCATCAGGTCGTAATCGAACTGGTCGGTTTTTTCATAACCCAGGCCGTTAAGGGCTTCCTCAAAAATCTCCGTAACGGAGGGGAGGCCCTGTATAGCGTGCAGGGGATTTAAAAGGATGAAACGGCCCAGAAAATCGGGAGCGGGAATATCGCGCGACAACGGGGCGGCAAAAACAGGAAAGAGGATACGGTGGTGGCAGAACAGCAATGCCCTGCTTTCCCCGCCCCCGCCGGAGAAGGCCCAGAACCGGTCCCCCCGGGCGCGGCTGCAAAACCGGGAACAGGCGGAAACGCAGTACTTTTCACAGCCGCGCAGAAAATTCTCGCAGGAGGCAAGGTCCCGCCATTTTACCCGGCGCCAGAGCGGTTTTTTCATCGGGCGTTTCGCGGGGCCGCGTTGCCGCCGGCTGAAAAGGGAAGTTTTCCCGGCGCCGGGATACGGCCCAGCAGGGCGGAAAATCCCGCCACAAAAGATTCAGGGGCATAACTGTATACGGCGATAGCCCCTTCCGTCCAGGGAACTTCCTCGATATAGGCGGGACTCAGCACGGAAAAGACGTAGACCTTTTTGCCCGAACCCTGAAGGGAACGGAGCAGGCCCAGGTCCGACGCGTCGGAAATACAGAAGATCACCGTGTCCGCTTCCCGCGCGTAGTAGCTTAGCTCGGCGTTCCCCCGTGAGGCGGAGTAGTAATACGACGCGGCGCCGGGATAGGCCTTTTTCCCGGCGCTGAAAAAATCTTCAAACTGGCCGGCCAGCAATACTTTTCCCGCCTTTTCCGGGGCAAGGGGGAGATTCCCCCTTACAACAGTAACGCTGCGCGCAGCCAGACTCAGAAAAAACGCCGAACCTTCGGGGTTCGGGAGTTCCGCGTCAACCTTCAGCAGATCCGGCACATAAGGCACCGCGTTCCCGCCCCGCAGGTATTTAAGTTTTGTTACCAGTACCCGCCGGGCCGCGTCCCGTACCCGTTCGCGGAAAGCGGCTTCCTCGCGCATGGCCAGAACCAGCGAAGTCCATATCGGGTCGTTAAGGTTCGGGGTTTTGGAAACCATGATAATATCGTTCCCGGCCATGAACGCCTGCCTGGCCGCCCTGGAAAGGCTCCCCGCGCTCAGGGTGGCGCCGTTCATCATCAGATCGTCGGTAATAACCAGGCCCTTAAACCCGATCCTGTCCCGAAGCACGGTGCGGAGGAACCAGGGCGAAAGCGAGGCCGGGGTAGAAGCCGCCTGGGTGTTGGGAAAGGCCAGATGGCCGCTCATAACCGCCGGTATATTTTCCCGGGCGAGCATACGGTAGGGGACAAGCTCACGTTCCCAGAGCACCTCGAAGGGCGCGGTAATTTCCGGCAGCACCCCGTGGGAGTCCAGGTCAGTGTCCCCGTGGCCGGGGTAGTGTTTTGCCGTGGCGATAACGCCCGCTTTTTCATGCCCCCGCACAAAAGCCGCGCCCAGAATCCCCGCCTGTACCGGATCGCTCCCGAAGGACCGGGGCCCGATAAGGGTAGACGCGCTGTTCGTGTAAAGGTCCACCGTGGGGGCAAAGTTCATGTTAATCCCCAGGACCGCAAGCTCCCGGCCTATATAATACCCGGCAAGATAAGCGTCGCGGGGATAGCCCGAAGCGCCTATCGCCATGTTCCCCGGGGTCTCGCTGGTAGCGCCCTTTACATGGCGTATCCAGCCCCCCTCCTGGTCAGTGGCGACAAGCAGCGGTATGCCGAAGTCCCCCTCCAGGGCGGCGCTTTGCAGGACGCCCACAGTTTCCGCCAGCTTACGGGTATCGTCGGTATTCCAGCCGAATATCTTCACCCCGCCTATGCGCCGGTCCCTGATCCAGTCCATGATAAGGGGCGACGGTTCGGCGCCCACCCAGCCGAGCATGAAAGTCTGGGCCAGGGCGTCCTCGTCGCTCATCTGCGCGAGTATCTCTTCGGCAAGCGCTTCGGCGGGCCTGTCCGCGGAAAAGCGCGGTTTGCCGGTGGATCTCGCGGAATTCATGGATTGGGCGACGGGCCGCGCCGCCGGGAAAAGAAACAGGAAAAGCGCGGGCAGGAGAACCGCCGCCAGGGCCGGCGGCCGGAAAAATCCCGAACGGCTGTCTGCCGGGAAGTTCATCGGTAGGCTTCGCCCTTGCATTCGTCGATATAGGCAGCGGCCGAATGCGCGGCCAGAGCGCCCTCCCCGGCGGCCACGACCACCTGGCGGAACGGGGAGGCCCGGACATCGCCGGCAACAAAGAGGCCGGGCAGCGCGGTCGCCATGTCCTGGCCGGTAACGAGGTAGCCGCTTTTGTCTTTTTCAAGCCCAATCCCGTCCAGAAACGAAGTCTGCGGCACGGAGCCGGTAAAGACAAACACCGCCGCCGCGTCTTCCTCATAACGCCGCAAACCCGCAGACCCCGGACCGGCTGGCCCCGCAAGGCCGGCGGAACCGGCGGGGGTTTCTTCCAGAACCACAGAACCGACCTGCTTATCGCCCTTAATCTCCAGCATTCTGGTATTAAAACGGACCTGTATGGAGGGATTCCCCAGCACCCGCCCGGCCACAGCCTTCTGCGCCCGGAAACGGTCCCGCCGGTGTACCAGGACAATTTGGGAAGAAAGGCGCGAAAGGTATTGGGCCTCGTCGCAGGCCGCGTCGCCGCCCCCCACCACAAAGATCTTCTTCCCCTTGAAAAAGGGGCCGTCGCAGGCCGCGCAGTACGAAACCCCCCGGCCGCTGAATTCCTCTTCCCCGGGAATATCCAGGGTCCGGTGGCCGGCCCCCGTAGCGACGATCAGGGCCGGGGCGCGCCGTGCCCCGCCGCCCCCCAGCCTGGCCCGGAAAAGGCCTTCTTCTTTTACAAGCGACACAACCGAGTCGGTAAGGAATTCGGCGCCGAAATTTTCCGCCTGCCTGTGCAGATCCCCGGCGAATTCCCAGCCGGATTTCTCCGGGGCGATACCGGGGTAGTTTTCCAGCCTGTCGATATTCACCGCCTGCCCGCCCGGGGCAAACTGTTCGATAACCAGAACCCTCAGATTCGAACGGGCCCCGTACTGGGCCGCGGTCAGACCCGCAGGCCCCGCGCCAATGATGATCAAATCCCAATCAGCCTGTGCCATAATCTTTCAAGTGTACTATATTCAAAGAAAAAATATAATGGGGTTTCTACATACAAAAATACAACCGGGGCACTAATCGCCGCCTTTACGAAAAGCCGGATTTTTGCTATATTTATGATAATAACAGAGGACGCTATGCCGGCAGTGAAAACAACAGCAAAAAAACCAGCAAAGACTACCGCCAAAACACCCGTTCAAAAAGCGGCTAAAAAGGAAACTTTTGAAGACCGTTGGGCGGCTATAGAAAAAGGGTTTGCAGAAATGCAAAAAGTCCTGAAAGAAACCCAGCGTGTTGTCGGCGATCTGGGCAATAGGTTTGGCGATATAGCGGAGCATTTTTTGACCCCGGGTTTACGGGGAAAATTTGAAAAGTTCGGTTTTTCCTTTGGAGAATTAAGCCGCAATGTCGAATGGGAAAACAAGAATCAGAATATTTCGATGGAACTTGACGCTTTGCTTGAAAACGGTACGCAGGCAATGGTTGTCGAAGTAAAGGCAAAACTGGACAAGGCGGATATTGACGAACAGATCGGCCGCATGGAAAAAGTCCGCCGTTATGCCGATTTGCGCGGAGACGCGCGGCAGTTTTATTGCGCAATGGCCGCTTTGTCTGCCTCCGGCAGGGTAATTGAATACGCTTTGTCACACGGTTTTTACCTGATCATGCCGTCCGGCGAAGATGTAAAAGTAACAAAGCCCGCTTCCGAACCAATGGTTTGGTAATTCGACTTTAAAAATGAACCTCCCCGCTCCATGATCGAGGATGCCCGCAAAACCGGGCGCTGCCCGGAAACCCTGTTCCCTGAAAAAATCCCCGAAAAAATCCCTTGACATCTTCCTCTTTATATGTTAGTATTCACAAACAATATGATCCCGGTAAAAAAAACAGCCGCGTTGCCGGCGGCGTTTCTGTTGGTTTTCCTGGCCTTCGCGCCCTTCTCCCTTGCCGCCCAGGTTTCCCTCGAACTGCACGGGTCGGCGGAAACCCTCCACGCGGCCCCCTTTTCGAAAGACCGGGGCCTGTCCGATTCCCGCAGCGTCTTTACCGGGGAGCTCAGCGCCTGGTCCGGGGAGGCCGCGGCTTTTGCCTCGCTTTCCGCGGAGTATAACGGCGTAAGCGCCGGCCGCACGGGCTTTTCCCTGGGGGAAGCCTGGCTTGACTGGGGCGCCGGGGGCTTTAGCTTCCGCCTGGGCAGGCAGCTTTTATCCTGGGGGGCCGCCGACGGCCTTGTCCTTACCGATGTAGTCTGCCCGCAAAACCTGACCGCCTACGCGGGCCTTGATTTTGCCGGAAGCCGCCTGCCGGTTGACGGCCTGCGCCTGCGGTATTCGTTCCCCTTTCTCGCGGCGGAGGCGGTATGGCTGCCCCTCTTTACCCCGGCCCGCCTGCCGGAGGATCCCGGGAACCCCCTGTACGAAATTTTCCATCCTTATCCTTTATCGGTAGATATGGGCGGCACATCCCTGCCGGTCTCGGTTTCAGGGGCGGCCCTTCCCCGGACCATTGCGGACGGGGAATACGGCCTGCGCGTCTCGTTTTACACCCCGGCCCTGGATTTTTCCGTAATGGGATTCTACGGCTGGAACGACATTCCCCACGCGCGCAAACAGCCGGTTTTTTCGCAGCCGGGCCCTTCAAGCCCCGCAATCCCTACAGGGCTCGAAATAATAGCGGAATACGGCAGGACC
>JAIRYB010000191.1 GCA_031267955.1 Spirochaetaceae bacterium
AATAACGGCGGTGACGAACGGGGGCTTTTATTACTTTAACCAGGTAGCGCCTATGATAACCACGACTCTGTCGGTAGTGACCACGTTTATATCGCTGTACATGCTGATTACGCGGTAAGATTAAAAGAGTACCATTTGATGTAAAGCCCGCAAGGCAACTGCGGGGACAGGTTTTACAAGAGGAAGCCCCTGGGGCTGCCGGAAGTCCGGCGGTCCCAGGGGCTTTTTCGTTTCCGGCCCCCGGCAGCGCGGTCCGGGCGGGATCGCCGCCTTAAATATCGTCCAGCGGGTACAATGGCCGCCTTGCTTTCCGGTATGGAATGTTTTCCAGTACCTCGTTCGAGCAGCCCTTCGAGGTGGCCAGGATGGCCCTCGCGGCGATGCTGCGGAAACAGGGTTCCAGATATCCCAGTTTTACCGCGACAAGGCAGTAATCGGCGGCGTCTACGCCCAGGGCCGGGAGCAGATCCCCGTCCCCGAAACCTATATGCTTCGAAGTAATGACAAAGCGGATATTTCTCCACGCGGCAAAGACCAGATCCGACTTGTACGGGCCGTAACCCCTGGCTATTCTTAATACTTCCACGTTTAGCGGTATTTTTTTGCCGTTAACAGTATCCCAGTTCCCCCCCAGGGTGATGCCGGCTTTCGCTCCAGTCCCCGCTGTAATACAGGCGGCCGCTGCGGCCGCGTCGTAAAAGCCCGAGTACAGTAACGGCGTGGGAAGCTTTTCCGTTGTATCAACAGTGTCAAGTATTTTTTCCAACAGGTCGGTCGCGTCCCCGGCGGCGCCGGCTGTGGGGTTGTCGCCTGAATCGGAAATAAACACCGGGCGTTCGTTTTTTTCCAGTACGGCCCAATAAGCCGCCGCAACGGCCCCTGCGGAATCGTAGTGTTCGCTACGGAAAACGAAGTCCTTCCGCCGTTCCCAAAAAGCGCCCGCCAATTCGGCGGCAACCGCCTCCGCCAGATCCTCCGCCCCGGCAAAGGCGCTTACCAGGGCGGATACCGCGTTGTGTTCATCGTCCGCCCAGGGGAAGCCCAGGAGGAACGATGCCGCCGCTATTCCCGGCTTTTTCTCCGCTTCCCGGCACCGCGCGATAAGCGAGCGCATGGGTTCCGATTCGGATTCGGACTTTTCGCCCGCGACAAGCATGGGGACGCGCCGGTAAGCGGTGCTGAGTTTTTTGCCGGTTTCAAGCGCCTTTAACAGCATAGCCGCGGCGTGTCCGCCGGTTTCGGCGCAGTCAATATGGGGCGCGGTTTTGTACCCGGCAAAGCCGTCCACTGTTTTTAACAGGGCGGGAGTGACGGTGGCGTGCATATCAAGCGCCGCGGTAAACGGAATACCGGGAAGCAGTTCCCGCAGGGCGCTCGTAAGATCGCCCTCGGCGCAGCCGAGGCCCTCAACCTTCATGGAACCGTGAAGGGCAAGGCATACCCCGTCGATGGGACCCGAGGAAAGTGCCTCCTCTGTCCTGCGCAAAAACTCTGTTTTAATACTGTAGTAAAACGGCGCGGCAACCACCCCGTTGGGAACAGCGCGGGCCAGTACGGTTGGCGCTATTTCGCATCCGGCTTTTTCCAGGGCGCGGATAATTCCGGTCAAAGCATAGCCTTCCGCCATGCCTTTGCCGGGAATTTCTTCCCCGTAAAAGACAATAAAGTCATCCGCGCCGGTAATAATCGGGTTAAAGCCGTTGGATTCGTGGTTCATTCCGCCTACAAGAATACGCATACCGCCTCCGTGCCGTTACCCTGCGCCCGCTATTCTTTAAGGGATCCTTCCCCAAAACCCCTGATAAGCTGGTCATGAAAAAAGAAATAGAAAATTATCATGGGAAGAATGCCGATCACCAGGGAAGCGTACTGCATTCCGTACTCGATATTGTTCCGTCCGGCAAACAGGGTTATCGCCACCGGCAGGCTTTT
Source organism: Spirochaetaceae bacterium (assembly GCA_031267955.1). Classification (GTDB taxonomy): domain Bacteria; phylum Spirochaetota; class Spirochaetia; order Treponematales; family Breznakiellaceae; genus JAIRRR01. The sequence goes on from JAIRYB010000191.1 coordinate 1,933, forward strand.
CATCGCGATTTTGGTGGTAAACACAAATACAAACAGGAATTCGTTCCAGTGCCGCAGGAAGGAGAGAATTACCATGGTGGCGATCACCGGGGTTGACAGCGGCACTATCATTTTCCAGAAAACATAGCGGTACTTGGCCCCGTCGATTTCGGCGGATTCTATGAGCGCGTCGGGAATACCCCGGACATACGATATGGCGATCATCACCGACATGGGCAGATCAAAGGCTATGTAGGGCAGAATAACCCCGATGCGGCGGTTGATGATCCCCACTCTTACCTCGGCAAGGAAGAGCGGGATGATCACCGCGTGGACGGTGATCATAAGGCCGGCGGCAAAGGCCGCGGTAAAGAAGGCGCTGCTTTTAAAGGGGAATTTGGTAATCCCGAAAGCAGCCGCCAGCGCCAAAAACAGGGTCGCCGTTGTAGCGATACTGGTGTAGATAAAACTGTTCGCCAGGGCTGTACCCAGGCTTCCCAACTGCCAGGCGCGGAAATAGTTGTCCAGCGAAGGATTCAGGGGCAGGCCCAGGGGGCGCACGACTATCTCCGCGTGGGGCTTGAAAGAGGAGTAAAAAAGCCAGAGGAGGGGGAAGATCGTAAGGACGGCGAACGCCGCCATCAGGGTATAAGCGGCTATTCTCCAGGACAGGGGCGCCATCCTGAGCCTCGGCATTTCCTGTACCATGGCGCTACTCTACCTTGAAAACCTTTGATACCGCGCGGGTAAGCAGTACCGAAAGCACGATAAAAGCAATGATAATTATGGACAAGGAACTCCCGTATCCGTAATTCTGATGTACAAAAGTAGTGTTGTACATATACACCGCGATCACTTCGGTGTAATGGGCCGGCCCTCCGCCGGTCATGGAATATATTAAATCAAAACTTTTAAAACTTCCCGAAACCGCCAGAATCGAATTGATAAAGATAACGTAGCCCAGCATGGGCGTGACAATTTTGAGAAATATTTTCCCCTCGCCCGCCCCCTCAAGCTGGGCCGCCTCAATAAGCGTATTGGGAATACGCTGGAGATTGGCCAGGAATATCACCATGTAGAGGCTGGTATGCTGCCACAGCAGCACAAACATGATGGGAATAATCGCGAGGTTTTTGTTTTCTACGATGGTCATCACGTAGTCCCTGTTCCCTGTAAGCATACGTACAAGGGCCGGGACTATCCCCACGGGGGAGAATATCCTGCTCCATAGCTGCGCGATGATGACCGAGGAGATTGTTATCGGAAGGAAGATCAGCGCCTCAAAGATATTTGCCTTTTTTACCATTTTCCGGTGGAGTATATAGGCAAGAAGCATCCCCAAAGGTATCTGTCCGAACACGGAGACAAGGACGATCATGATGTTGTTCCGCAGCCCGATAAAAAACACCGGATCGGTAAACATCCTCTTGTAATTGTCCAGGCCTACAAAGACCATTTCCCCGTAGCCTTTCCACTGGGTAAAGCCCAGGGCAAGGCTGAAGAACACGGGGAAGATCATCACGCCGGCAAAAATGAGGAACGCGGGGAGTACAAAACAGTAATGGCTTATCCTGCGCGAAAGCGCGTACCGCATCGCATCCCCCCGCAAACGCTCTATTTTTTCCTGTTCGAATCGTTGGCCGCGACCCAGGCCTCGTACTCGGCGGCAAGCTGGGCCGGGGTCTTGTCGCCTATCATCACCGCCTGTATGCCGGGGTTGAGCAGGTTGTTCACCCCCTCGCCGTCCATCACCGCGTCGATAACGTAGCCCATGGACTGGTTGTTGATAAGTTCGATGTACTGCCTGTTCAGCTTATCAACATCAAACCCGGAGTAGTCCAGCTTGTAGGTAGGAACTGTGCCGTATCTCATCAGAATCTCGCAGCCTTCCTGCCCGTAGATAAAACTGAGGAATTTCCACGCCGCGTCGGCTTTGGCGCCCGACAGCCTGGCGTTCATGGCAAGGGCTTCCCCCAGGGTGGCGGCGCTGGACCCCCGGGTTACTTCCCCCGCGACCGCCGGGAAAGCCATCACCTCGTAGCCCGCGTAGTCTTCCGGTTTCGCGGCGCCCTTGAGCGCGGAAATGCGCCAGCCGGCGTCCAGAAGGTACACCGACTTGCCCTGTACAAAATCGCCCCAGCCTTCCGGCCCCTCAAGCTGGTTTACCCCTGCGGGGAAGACCTGGCTGTCCACAAGGCGCTTGATCACCGCCAGCGCGTCCACAAAGCCCTTGTCGGTGAATTTCGCCGTTCCCGCCCGGGCGCGGTCGAACCAGGCTTTGCCCGCCGTCCGGTCTACAAGCATGGAGAGCAGGAAGGACTGCGCCTGCCACATCCCCTTGTTGGCGAACATCAGGGGAGTATAGCCCCCGGCGCGAATCGCGGGTACCTGGGCGATAAGCTCGTCCAGGGTCCTGGGGTTGGCAAGCCCCAGTTCCTTTTGGAGTTTGGTATTCACGTATATTGCGGTACATACGGCCATGTTTGGGGAAATTATGTAAATTTCCCCGTTAGGCCCCTGGGGATCCCATATAGCGGAACTATAACGGGACTTGAATTCATCGGTCAGGTAGGGCCGGAGATCCTTTACAAGGCCCCTGTCCAGGATGTAGCTTGACCGGGCGCCCGCATAGGTGGTAAAAAGGTCCGGAATATCCCCGGCGGCGGCCATAGCCTGGAACTTGTCGTGGAACTGTTCGCCCGATACATATTCAAATTCAAGTTTGATATTGGGATACTTTTTGGCAAAGGCGTCCAGGGTAACCGGCCAGTACTCGTACTGGGGATTGGCGATGTCGATCTGCATATAAACAGAAAGGGTCACCGTGTCTTCGGAACTTGTCTGCCTTGCGCCGCCGGCCCAGGCGAAAGACAAACCCGCCGCGATTAACATCAGCGTTAAGAGCGTTTTTTTCATTATTTTCCTCCTAATATTAAAAAAAACTGATATACTCCTATAATATCATATTATAGTGATTATTGAAATAAGTGGCAGGAATTTTTTATGGTTTATCACAAACAGGTTCCGGATGAACGTCTGGCGCGTTATACAAGCCGGCGTGTACGCGGCCCCATCGTTATTGACGGGGATCTTTCCAAACCCTGCTGGCAGAACGCGCCAAAGTCGGGCCGCTTTGTTGACATGGTCAGCGGGGAACCGGCTTTTTTCGATACCCGCATGGCAAGCCTTTGGGATGATTCGAATCTCTACGCGGCTTATTGGCTGGAGGAGCCTTCGGTACGCGCTTCCCAAACGGAGCGGGATTCGCTTGTCTGGTTCGACAACGACGCGGAGCTTTTTCTGGACGGGGAGGACTGCTATTACGAGCTTGAGATCAACGCCCTGAACACGGTATACGAAGTTTTCTTTGTTTACCAGGACGCCCTGAAGCGGGGAAGCCGTTTCGATACGCCGGAATTCGATCTGTACAGCCGCGATGTCGATGTACTCTGCGGTTTCCAGGACGGGAGCCGTTACAAAAAACACCGCAGGGGCAAGCGCTGGGCCTTTATGGACTGGGACTATCCGGGCCTTAAAACAGCCGTCAGGGTTGACGGCGCCCTCAACGAACCGGCAAAAGTGGACAGGGGCTGGACCGTGGAAATCGCCCTGCCCTGGGAAGGGCTGCGGACCCTGCTGCCCGGAAGGCAATTCCCCCCGAAAGAGGGCGATTTTATCCGCGCGGCATTCTTCCGCTTCGAGGCCCTGCGCTACCACAACAAGACCGTCGGCGAGAGTCCCGGCTGGGCTTTAAACGAACATGGGATCTACGATTCCCACATACCGGAGCTGTTTTCGTATCTTTGCTTTTCGGAGGCGGAGGGCTAAAGTTGCAACAGGCTAAAGCGCCTTTACCGCCCGGGCAAGCTCTTTTCCGCTTTCTTCCAGGGCCTTAAGGTCTTCTTCCGTTGGCGAGCCGGCCCATTCCCGGGCTTCCAGGCAGTTCCATTTAAGGCTTTCCATGGCGGCGTCGTATTCTTTTTTCGCGCCGCCTATCCAGCCCCAGGAACCGATACGCAGGGCGGTTTTCCCGAAGATGTGCTTGCGCCTGAAAATATCCAGCGCGTAAGCCATGGGAGGGAACATGGCGTATTCATAGGTAGGCATAGCCAGGAGAATCCCGGCGCTTCTGTAGGCGTCCGCGAGTATATAGCTTATATTTTCGTCCGGCACGCGGCGGATCGTGTACGGCACGTCGCCTTCCGCCTCAATGCCGCGTATTGCCGCGTCAAGGCCCCGCTTGGTGTTGCCGTACATGGACCCCCAGATAACGGCGATTTCCTTTTCCGCCGGGCCTTTCGCGTATGCCGCGTATTTCCGGTACCGGCTGATGATAGTATGCGGCTCCCTGCGCCAGACCATGCCGTGACTCGGGGCCACGCATTTTACCGGAAGCCCTTCCAGTTTTTTGATTGCCTTTTCCACGAACACCGAAAAAGACGAGACAATATTGGCGTAATAACGCAGGCATTCTTTTTCGAAAAAAACGTGCTCCCCGGCGTCGAATTCGTCGTCAAAGACCCGGCCGCCCAGGGCGCCGAAAGAGCCGAACGCGTCGCAGGGGAAAAGCGTCCCCGATTCCGCCTCGTAGGTAACCATAGTTTCGGGCCAGTGGATATTCGGGGTTTCGTAAAAGCTGAGAACCTTGCCGCCGCCCAGGTCCAGGGTATCCCCGTCTTTTACCGTCCGGAGGCCGCTTTCGATATTGTAAAAGGTCTTTACCAGGCCGATTCCCTTCTGGGTGGAAAGAATCTCCGCCCCGGGGTTTTGCTCCCGGAATTCGGCGAGCCAGCCGGTATGGTCCGGTTCCAGGTGGTTTAGAACCAGGTAATCGATGGAAGAAAAGGACGTGCCTATGGAATTCAGGGCGTCTTCTATCTGTTTGGGGGCGCCGGTCCAGTCCCGGACCAGGTCGATAAGGGCGGTTTTCTCGCCCCTGACAAGATAAGCGTTTAGAGAAACACCCTGAGGTATCGGCCAGATGCCTTCAAAAAGCTCGGCTGTTTTAATATCCGCGTGGAGGCAATGAATCCCTTCGCAAATTTTATGCGCATTCATTTCATCGTTTTAATACAGAAACAACCCGTTCAAGCACTTTTTTACGGTCAAGGGGCTTTACGATATAGCTTTTCGCGCCCATAAGAAGACATTTTTTGACTACATCCTCTTTTCCCAGGGCGCTGACCATAATTACCCTGGCCTCTTTATCGAATTCCAAAATTTTCTCCAGCGCCGAAACGCCATCCATTACAGGCATGGTAATATCCATGGTTACTAAATCGACATTGGGATGCAACGCCTTGTATTTTTCCAAACCCTGAGCGCCGTCTCCGGCCGTATCGGCAAGCTCAAACCCTTCGGATGTAAAAATTTGCCCTAATTGTTTAGCGATAAACATGGAATCGTCAACTACCAAAACCCGGTAGGGAGTTCCATCGTCTTTCAAACCCTCCGGTTGCTTCTCATTGATGCTGGGTAGATCACTCTTTGCAATCATGCGGTACGCTCCTCTTCTCCTTATACTTTACGGCTTAGACCGATTCAAGTCAAGATACCTGGATTATTTTTGTAAATTTTTACATCTCCGCTTCTATTCTAACTTATTTGCCGTCTTTTTGCCATCTTTTTAGCGGTTTTTCGGGCGTAAAGCCGGAAATTACGGTACAATACCTTATGGCAGTACCTTTTTTGCTTGCGCCCATGGCGGAATTGAGCCACCGCCCCCTCCGCGAGCTGATCGAGGGTTTCGGGGGCTGCGACGAGTACTTTACCGAGATGATAAGCTCCGGCGCCCTGATCAGCGGGGGCCGGTTCGAGGCTTTCTATCTGGATACCGCCCCCTGCCCGGAGCGGGTGGTTTTCCAGCTTTTGGGGAGCGACGCCGCCCAGCTTGCCGGGGCCGCCGAGTTCCTGGACAGGCTCCCCTGCGCCGGAATCGACCTTAACATGGGCTGCTCCGCCCCGGCCATTACCCGGACAGGCGCCGGTGTCCGCTGGATGGCGGACATTGACCGGGCGGGGGAGCTTATCCGCCTGGTCCGCTCCAGAACCCGGCGCCGCCTTAGCGTAAAACTCCGTATTGGGCCGGGGGATAATTTTGACTACCTCCTGGAATTCTGCCGCCGTCTGGCGGGCGAGGGGGTGGACCGCATCACTCTGCACCCCCGCACCGCGCGGGAAAAATTCCGGCGGCGCGCCCGCTGGGAATACGTGGCCCGCCTCCGGGAAGGGCTGCCTATTCCCGTGGCCGGGAACGGGGATATCGCCGGCGCCGCGGAGCTGGCCGCCCGTTCCGGGTCCGGGACCTGTGACGCGGTAATGGCGGGCAGGGCCGCGGTACGTATGCCCTGGATTTTCGCGGAGGCCCGGTCAATTGAAAGGCGGGCGGAAACAGGGCCGGAAGGGGCGGATCCTTTGATGGCCGGGGGCGGCAGGGAGCCCGGTTTCGCGCCCGGCAAGGTGAACCTTGAGGAAACCGGGCTCAGATTTCTGGAACTTCTGGCGCGGCACCAGCCGCCGGAATTCCACCTCAGCCGGGCGCGGCGCTTTTTCGGCTATTTTTGCGACAACCTGAAATGGGCGCATTACCTTAAAACCGCCCTGAACCGGGAGCGGACCCTTGCCGGGGTGGAACGGGTATGGAGGGCCTATTTCCGCGAAAACCCGGAGTAGGCGGAACAGGGGCCTACACAGCCGGGCCGGCAGGACGCCGGCCGCAACAAATCCATGAGTTTTGCAGGGCAAAACTCAAAGCTGAAAAACGGCACGATGCCGTTTTTCAGCAGCGCAAGGGATAGGAGGGGTGCCGCCCCGCAGGGGCAGGCAGACCCGGTGCTGCGCGCCGGGGCCGGAGCGGGTACGCGGAGCCCCGGATAGCCCGGTCCCCGCCGCAGGCGGGGATGCGCCCAAATTCCGGATAAGATCCAAGCTACTGCGGCGGGGTATCTTCCCCGCTCGTGGCGTTTTCGTCTGATCCGTCTTCGTTGTCGTCACTGTCTTCGGCGATTTTCGCCTTTTTTGCCAGTTCCTCGGCGTCCTGTTTCTTTTTTTCATCGGAGGCGAGCTTGCGGTTGTACATAAAGATACCCAGGGCGGCGAACATGACGATATCGAACATCCTCTTTTCGAATTGCTCGTTGAAGCCGATCCCGGTAAATTGCCGGAAAAGGGTGTAGGCGATAATAAAGACGCCCAGGCCGGCGAGTATGCCTAAAAGCAGTTTGCGGGTTACTTTCATAATGCCCCCTGTGTCCCCTGGACGGCCCTGACCCGGATGATGCCGTCCACCGCGATAATGCGCTCCAGAATATCCGGCGGGATCGCCTGTTCCGTGTCGATGATATTGTACGCGTAGTCGTCCCGGTGGTGGTTGATAAGGTCCGTGATATTGATGCCCGCCCCGGCCAGGATGGTGGTTATCTGCCCTACCATGTTGGGAATATTCCGGTTTGCCACGAGGAGGCGGTACGGGGCGCGCTGTTCAAGCTGGCAGCGGGGGAAATTCACGGAATTCCTTACCGCCCCGGATTCCAGGAAATCCATAAGCTGTCTTACCGCCATGGCGGCGCAGTTATCCTCCGCCTCCGGCGTGGAAGCGCCCAGATGCGGGATACAGACAGCCTTTTCGCAGGCCAGCAGTTCCGCCGTGGGAAAGTCCGTGATGTACATGGCAAGTTTCTCCGATTCCAGCGCGGCGATAATGTCCGCCTCGTTTACAAGGCCGCCCCTGGCCAGGTTTATTATCCGGGCGTTTTTTTTCATAAGCCGGAATTTATCCGCGTTGAGAAAGCCCTTTGTCGTGTCGCCCAGGGGGATGTGTATGGTCACATAGTCGGATTTGGCAAGCAGGCTTTCCAGGGTATCCGCCCGCCCGACCATGCGGGAAAGGTTCCAGGCGGCGTCCACCGAAATATAGGGATCGTAGCCGATGACGTCCATACCCAGGGCGACCGCGTCGTTGGCGACCATTACGCCTATAGCGCCGAGGCCGACCACGCCCAGGGTTTTGCCCCTTATTTCCGGCCCCTCGAAACGGGATTTTTCTTTTTCCACAAGGTCCGGCACTTCGTCGGCCCTGCCAGCGATGGAGGCGGCCCAGGAAATGCCGCCAAAGACATTCCGGGAAGAGAGGAGCAGCGCCGCGATGGCCAGCTCTTTTACCGCGTTGGCGTTGCCGCCGGGGGTGTTGAACACCACGATGCCCCGGTCACTGCACAGGCCGACCGGGATGTTGTTGTACCCTGCGCCCGCCCGCGCTATAGCCTTGACCGTGTCGGGAATTTCAATCCCGTGCATATCGGCGCTGCGGGCCAGAATCGCGTCCGGGTGGGGGAGATCGCTTGCGACCTCGTACCTGTCCCTGGGGAAAAGGTCCAGCCCCTGGGCGCTTATTTTGTTCATAGTCCGTATTCTAAACATAATTCGCCTCGAAACGTTTCATGAAGCCGGTCAGTTCCCGCACCCCTTCAATAGGCATGGCGTTGTAAATGCTGGCCCGCATACCGCCCACCAGGCGGTGGCCCGCCAGGTTGATAAGGCCCCCGGCGGCGGCCTCCCTGACAAAACGGGCCTCGATCTCTTTGCGCCTTGCCCCGTCGCTTTCGACAGGCACAAAGGGTATGTTCATCAGGCTGCGGCAGCCCTTGTCCACCGGCGAGCGGAACAGGCGGGATTCTTCCAGGTACGAGTAAAGCATGCCGGCCTTTTCCCGGTTGCGCTTTTCCATAGCCCCCACCCCGCCTGTTTTTTTGATCCAGTCCAGCACCAGGCCGATAATATAAATACCGTAACAGGGCGGCGTGTTGTACAGGGAACCCTCGTTCGCGTGGATGTCGTAGCGGAGCAGGGCCGGGGTCCGCGAAGGCGCGCGCCCTATCAGGTCTTCCCTGATTATCACCAGCGTAACCCCTGCCGGCCCCAGGTTTTTCTGGGCCCCGGCGTAGAGCAGGCCGAAGCGGGAAACGTCCAGCGCTTCGGAAAGGATGCAGCTCGAAATATCCGCCGCCAGCGGGACCGCCCCGGTTTCGGGCAGCGCCGCCCATTTGGTCCCCACGATGGTGTTGTTCAGCGTAATGTGATAGTAAGCGCAGCCCGGGTCCGGCGCCGGCGCTTTTGGGATATAGGAATAGGCCCTGTCTTTGGAACTTGCCGGGACAAGCGCCTCCAGGTATTTCGCGCCTTCGTCCGCCGCCTTCTTCGCCCAGATGCCGGTATCAATGTACACGGCCTTTTTCCCGACCTGCCCCGGCTCGACAGCCCCCAGGTTGAGCGGCATCATGGAAAACTGGAGGGACGCGCCCCCCTGCAAAAAAAGCACCCGGTAATTCGCCGGAATACCCATAAGCTCCCGCAGCAGGGCTTCCGTCTTTTCGATAATAGCCTTAAAATCCGCGGACCGGTGGCTCATCTCCATCACCGATTGCCCCGAACCGTTGGCGTCCGTCATCTCGGCGGCCGCCCGTTCAAGCACCGGCAGCGGCAGCATGGAAGGCCCCGGCGAAAAATTATAGACACGCATGGAAATTCCTCCTTGTTTTTTACGGGCAGAAGGGGGGCCTGTTACCAAAAGGCGGGCGCGGTCATAAAAGGCCGCCGTCCGGCCCCCCTGCGCTCCAGCCTTGCTCCGCCTCCCCGCGGAATTCTGCCAAGCTAAACCGCTTTGCGGTTTAACATAAATCGCTTAAAAGGCTTGCGGAGGGCCTGCGGCCCGGAGCAAGTCTTTCGCTACCCCCGCACGCTAAAATATGCGAAAAACCCGCGGGCGCGGCGGGCTGCTAATTGCCGCAGGCCGGGATTTCAGCCGCAAGGGCCCTCAGCTCATCCGCCGCCGAAACATTGCGTACCGCGATTTCCGGCGGCAGCTTAAGGGCGGCGGGCGCGAAATTCAGTATGCCGCGTATGCCGGCCAGGGCCAGCTTTTCAGCCGCGGCCTGGGCCGATTCCGCGGGCACGCAGAGCAGGGCGATTTCAATGGAAAGGCGGCTTACAACTTCGAGTATCTTGTAGGCGGGGTAAAGCGGCGCCCTGGATTTAAGTATCTCCACCCGGTTCACGTTGGAATCGAATCCCGCGGCCAGTTCAAATTCCTCCCGGGCCGGCATTCCCGGCAGGCCCGCCTTTTCCCCCGCGATTCCGGCCTCCGAATAGTTCAGGTATGCGGAACCCAGCCGGCCCAGGCCCACTATGCAGAAGAGCCGGCGGCGGTCCAGCCCCAGGGCCTTCCGGATAGCCGGTACGAGC
>JAIRYB010000195.1 GCA_031267955.1 Spirochaetaceae bacterium
GTCGGCTCATCGAAGAGCATCACTTCCGGCCGCATGGTAAGGACCGTGGCGATTGCCGCGAGCCGCTTCTCGCCGCCCGACAGGCGCAGGGGCGAGCGGTCTTTCAGGCGGGAGATGCCTAGAAGTTCCAGGGCGTCGGCGGCACGGCGGGCGGCGTTTTCCTCGGAAAGGCCCAGATTCCTGGGGCCGAAAACCAGGTCTTCGTAGATGCTGGGCATGAAAAGCTGGTCCTCGGGGTTCTGGAAGACCAGCCCTGTTTTGCGGCGCAGTTCCCCGGGGTTTTCCGGGTCAAGCTCCACGCCGCCAACACTGACCGAACCGGAACTGAGGGGCAGTATCCCGACAAGGGCGAGGAGCAGGCTGGTCTTCCCCGCGCCGTTCGCCCCGATTAGGGCGATGTTTTCCCTGGCTTCCGCCTCAAAACTGACATCGGAAAAGGCCCGTATCCCCCCCGGATAAACGGCGCCGGCATTGCGGACACTCAGCATCACAGAAGGCCCCCTATCCAGCGCCCGGCCAGGAGCGGCAGGTCCGCGGAACGGAAAAGGGCGCAGAAAGCGGCCACGGCAAACAGAAAAACCGCGTCCTCCCTTTTTAGCGGGGAGGCGGGGACGGGCGGCGCCTTCATGGAATAGCCCCGGCACTTCATGGCGGCGTAGACCCTTTCCGCCCGGGCAACGCTGCGCAGAAACAGGTGGCCTACAAAGCTGCCCATGTGGGACATGGCCACCCCCTTTATCCCCGCCGAGCGCAGCCTGTACGCGGTGTACATGGAATCGGATTCAGCGGCAAGCACCCCGATGTACCTGTAGCACAGTTCCAGCAGGGTGACGAAGATCGCCGGGACGCGGAAACGCCTGAGCTGGGCCGCAAGAGCGGTCCAGGGGGTGGTGGCGACAAGGATAAGCACCGCCGCCACGCAGAGCAGGGTCCTCAGGATCAGCGCCCAGAAGGACAGAAAGCCGAAAGTTACCGATAGCTTTCCTATTGAAAAGGCGACGCCGCGTTCAAAGGCAAGGTTGGAAAACCCGGCGAAAAGGCAGAAAGGCAGGGCCAGAAGCGTCCGTTTTAAAAGCAGCGCGGGCGGAAGTTCCCCCAGGGCGATAAGGACACAGGGGTAGAACAGAAAGGGGCAGAGCCGTCCCAGGCTGTAGCGGTCAAACGAGATCACCGCCCCCATGAACACTACGCAGGAAAGCACTTTTACCCCGGGGTGGAGCCGGTGGACGGCCGTGTTTTTCCCGGCAAGCAATTCCAGGGCGTAAAGTTCCCGGCCCGCGTCGGCCCTGCGCGGCATTCTCATATTTTCCTCCTGTCAGGCGGATTAAGCGCTGCGCCAGCACGGACACCGTTCCCCGGCGCAGCCGGGCCGGCACGAAAGCCGAATTCCGGGCCGCCGGGCTGTCAGGCCGGCTTGATCCTGCTCTTCTTGACCCGCCATATCACCAAACCCGCAAGCCCGGCCAGGGCGCAGGTAAGCAGGGACCCTGCGATACCCGCTACAGCGGTCCCGGCGGCGGAGCCTTCCTCGTCGGAGGGGAAGCCGTAGCCGGGCATAAAGGCGGTGGCTCCCTGGACAGCTTCCGCCCCCCGGAACGCCGGGCCTTCCGCCTCAAGTTCGGCGGTTCCCGCGACCCCTTCCATGGACCACTCAAGGCCGTCGGGATAGGCGGAGGCGAAGATCGAGAGGACGCCCCCCACGATAAGGGCCGCAATTCCAAGGGCGATCAGCACCTTCTTTACCGGGATTCCCGCGGGCAGGGAAACGCCCGCGCCGCTTGTTTCGAGAATTTCGGGCCTCATGGCAAACACAAAGTCCAGCACCGCGGCGGTGATTATCCCCTCGACAATGCCGATGGCCAGGTGTATGGGCTGCATAAGTACCACGAAGGCGCCGAAGGGGAGCGCCGTAATGCCTGAAACCAGGGTTTCCAGGACCACTCCGAAGGCCCCTATCTGGAGGCCCGCAACCGCGGATAATATGGAAGCGGCGCTGATCCGCTTTACCGTATACCCCCCTTTTACGATGGGCTTAAAGATGAGGGGATACACTACAAGGCAGGGGATGACCCCCATGTTGAAGATATTGCACCCCAGGGCCAAAAGGCCGCCGTCGGCAAAGAAAAGGCACTGTATCACCAGCACCGCCGCGATGGTAAGCAGGGCGGGAAAGCCGCCCAACAGCCCCGACAGCAGGATGCCGCCCCCTATATGCCCGCTCGATCCCGTGGCGGGGATCGTAAAGTTGATCATCTGGGCGGCAAAGACAAAGGCCCCCGCCACCGCCATAAGGGGGACCTTTTTATCCCCCAGTTCGTTTTTTATTTTTACCGTCGAATACCCGACCGCTGCGGCGCTCAGCGCCCAGGCCGCCCCGCCAACGGCGGGGGATATTAAAGCGTCTGCCATGTGCATAGTCTGCTCCTGATAAATTACTTCTTTCCGGCCAGGTTTATCAGATTGGCCTGATACCCCGCGCCGAACCCGTTGTCGATGTTCACCACGGAAATCCCCGGCGAACAGGACGTGAGCATCCCCAGAAGGGCCGCAAGCCCCCCGAAAGCCGCCCCGTAGCCTACGCCGGTAGGAACCGCAATCACCGGCACGGAGACAAGCCCGGCGATAACCCCCGCCAGCGCCCCCTCCATGCCCGCGACGGCAACCACCACCCGGGCCTTCCGTATATCATCCAGCCGGTCGAAAAGCCGGTGGATGCCCGCTATCCCTACATCGGTGATCAGCAAAACCCTGCTGCCCAGGAATTCCGCCGTGCCGGCGGCTTCCTTCGCGACCGGGAGATCGCTTGTCCCGGCGGCAACAACCGCCACAAGCCCTTCCGGCCTGTCCCCGGCACGGCCGACAGAAAGCAGCTTCGAGACCGGATCGTATTCCGCATCCGGCAGTATTTTCCGTACCTGCTCCGCGAGCGCCGCCTCGGCCCTTGTCGCCAGGACCGGGAGATTTTCCTCCCTCATCCTGGCGATTATGGCCAGGGCCTGTTCAACGGTTTTTCCGGCGCAGTAAACTACCTCGGGATAACCGGTACGTTCCTCCCGCCGGCTGTCAATCACCGCGAAGTCCAGATCCTTCATAAATCTTACCCGCTTCTAGGCCTTCACGGCCCGGTTCATATTACCCATCGCATAGCCCTCAAGTTCCAGGGCCACGTAGAGAAACCCGAACGCCTTTAGCTTCCCGGAGACGGAATCCAGAATCTCTTCGCTAAAGAAACGCCGCCGCTCTTCCGGGGCTACCTCGATACGGGCAATATCCCCGTGGGATCGTACCCGGAACTGCCGGAACCCCGCGCCGCGCAGGACTTCTTCCGCCCTTTCAATCCGGGAAAGTTTTTCCCGGTCGATCCGCTCCCCGTAGGGAATCCTCGAGGCAAGGCAGGCGAAAGCGGGCTTGTCCCAGGTTGGAAGATCAAAGCGCCGGGAAAGCTCCCGTATTTCCGCCTTGCCAAGCCCCGCGGCCCGCAGCGGGCTGAAGATCTCCAGTTCTTCCAGGGCCTTCAGGCCCGGCCGGTAATCGCCGGGATCGTCCATGTTGGAGCCGTCGAGCACCGTATAGATGCCGTGCCTTTTCGCCTCCGCGATGATAGCGGCAAATTCGATCTTCTTGCAGAAATAACAGCGTTCCCTGGGATTCGCCGCGACTTCCTCGTCGATCTCGTCTTCCTCTATCAAAAAATGCCTAATCCCGACCTTCGCGGCCACTTCCCCGGCGCAGTCGGCCTCGCTTTTTGGAAGCATGGGGGACACCACCGTAATGGCGATAGCCCTGTCCCCAAGCGCCTGGCGCGCCGCGTAACAGAGGAAGGAACTGTCCACCCCGCCGGAAAAGGCCACCGCCGCGCCGCCTTTCTCCGCGAGCAGGCCGATAAGGCGCGCGTATTTTTCATCAAGCGGCAGATTCACCTTCATTTTCTACTCCGCCTCCCTTCGTGGGATCTTTTTTGTGGATTTTGGAACATTTACCCCGCGTATTTTTGCCGTATATTTACGGCGGGGCAGTTTGTCCGGGGAAACGCGGGCACAGGAGGGGGGCCTGTTACCGAAAGGCGGGCGCGGGCCGGAAGCCCGAATCAGGCCGCCGTCCGGCCCCCCTGCGCTCCAGCCTTGCCCCGCCCTCTCGCGGGTAATTGCCAAGGCCCGCAAGGGCCTGCGGCCCGGGGCAAGTCTTGCGCTACCCCCCTGCCAGGCGCCGGAAGCGCCACCTGCCGGCCGAACAGCCGCGGGGAAACACTATGAGAAACAACCGTCCGCTTGCGGAAAACCCGCGAACCCCGGCCCGCGGATTCGCCCGCGGCGCGGCTTCATGCCGCAAACCAGTGTAACACAGGCCGGGG
>JAIRYB010000010.1 GCA_031267955.1 Spirochaetaceae bacterium
CGCGGGGCTGCTGAACGCCCGGCTTGAGCGGCAGCGGGAGATAGGGGCCGCCCTGTCCGAGGAGCATGACCGGCGGGAGGCGGAGGCCGCCGCGCTGGGGGCGGAGCTGGCTGCTACCAGGGAGAAGCTGGCCAAAACAGCCGGGCAGAGGAACCTTTTCCTAGTAATCCTAATCGCCCTGGGCCTGGCGGCCGCCGGATACGCCGTATTCCGGGCGCTCCGGTTCCTCCGGGTTATCCCGGTTTAGTTCGGTAAAAAGCCGTCATGCGCGGCTTAATGTTTTTTGAGGGAGGAAAGAGATGATGAAAAAGCTCTTTCTTATTTTATTGGTTCTGCTGGTGGGGATGGCCGGGCTGTCCGCGGCGCCTCCCCGGCCGGGCGGGGTGTTTACCCTTGATGCGGCATTGTCCGAAAACAGCGTCCAAGAGGCCGTTATTATCTCGGACACGGTTCTGGCCACGCAGGACTTTTTTAGCCTGCCTGCCGGTATTTTGGCTTTATCGGACACGATAGATTTTACCGGGCAGCCGCATGGTTATATGATTAAGCCTATGGCAGTTGTTAGTAACGAGACCGATTACTGGCTCCGACTTTAGCGAAAACAATCGTTGTCAGCCCATATATACGCCGTATATATGGGCTTTTTTTATGCCTTGTTCATAGCGGACTGTGCGGGAATTGTGCAAGAATTGTGCAGGAATTACAGAACTATTGACAAAATATAGAAAATATGGAAAATATAGAATAGTGCTAATTCCTTACAGGATATGGAGTTACGATGTAATTCTATGCAGGACATAGAGTTGCAAGATGCACAAAAAAAGGACTTGGGGTCCCCGGTTCAAATCCGGGTTGCCCGACCAGGGGATTTTGGAGAAACAGAGGCCGGTTCCTGGTATAAGAGGGACCGGCCTTTGTTTTTTACGGCGCGGATCAACGGAAAAGCGGCGGGTTATGCGCGCCGGACCCGGAATACGGCGGGAAGGTGAGGAAAACCGGCGGATTTCCGGGCAGGAGTACGCCTATGCGCCCTTTTCCAGTTGTTCCCTGAGCAGATTCACGGCTTTTTCCAGCATTTTAGCCAGGGGCAGCGGTTCAAGCCCCACCAGCACGAAGTGGTCCTGCTGCAGGGGCAGCAGGATGCGTTCGCCGGGCGCGGCCATAACCGCTTCCGCGATAGGGGGAGTTATTTCGCCCATCATGCTGTTGGGGATTACGATTCCGATGGGTCCGAGGATGAAATCGGCGCGGGCAACAGTTACTCTGACGGCGTTTTCCCCGGCAGCCCCCCGGTGGGCCCCGGCTTTTACCATCCGCTCGACAGCTATCGCGTTGGTTCCCAGGGCGAGAATTTCGGTATCCGGCAAATCAAGCTCCCGAATTCTTCCGATAAGCTGAACGCCGATCCCGCCGCCCATGCCGTCAATGATCGCTATGGTCTTTTTCATTTTTTTGCCTCAATAATATCCGGTATGCCGCTTGCATAAAACCCTGCTCTTTTATAACATGATCCGGTAATTTATGAAAGATATATCCATTCTGCCCCCGGACAGGTACGGCTACGATTTTATCCCCCCAAAATACCTTTACCCGGGCGAGGACGAGTACTGGCGGCGCGACGAGCAGGCGGGGAGGCCCCCCGATTCCTGGCGGCGTCTGGAATCCCGGGAAATTGAGACCCTGGTTAAAAACGACAATTTCTGTTCAAACTGGGATCATTTTCTGGTAAGCGATCCCTTTGATCCGGGCCTGATACGGAATTCCGCCTTTTACGGCCTTATCCGCCTGGGGGCCCTGCGGAACGTGCTTCTGCAGCACCACGATTTCCGCATCCCGGCGGGAATACGCAACAGCACTATTATTTCAAGCGACATCGGCAACGACGCGGCTATCCAGGACTGCGCCTACATCTCCCACTATATCATAGGCGAAAGGGTAATACTTTCCCGCATAGACGAGCTCCAGGTAACAAACCACGCTAAGTTCGGGAACGGGGTGATCACGGAGGGGGAGGAAGAGGATGTACGGATATGGATCGATGTGATGAACGAGGCGGGCGGCCGGCCGATTCTTCCCTTCCGCGACATGCTGCCCGCGGACGCCTTCCTCTGGGCCGCTTACCGGGACGACAGGGAACTGGCAAGGCGGCTTATGGAGATGACCCAGGATCAGTACGGCGGGCGCCGGGGTTCCTACGGGACCATAGGTTCGGGAAGCGTAATCAAAAGCTGCAAGATCATCAAGGATGTGGCGGCGGGAAACGCGGCCTATATAAAAGGGGCGAACAAGCTCAAGAACCTGACTATCCTCTCTTCCGAAGACGAGCCGACCCAGATAGGCGAAGGCGTGGAACTGGTGAACGGCATTGTAGGTTACGGCTGCCATGTTTTCTACGGGTCCAAGGCAGTACGTTTTGTCATAGGCAGGCACTGCAATCTCAAGTACGGCGCCCGGCTTATCCATTCGGTGCTGGGCGACAATTCCACTGTTTCCTGCTGCGAGATACTGAACAACCTGATCTTCCCCTTCCACGAACAGCACCACAACAATTCGTTTTTAATAGCGAGCCTTATCGGCGGGATGAGCAATATGGCCGCGGGCGCCACCATCGGGAGCAACCACAACAGCCGCGCCAATGACGGCGAGATCCGGGCGGGCCGGGGTTTCTGGCCGGGGCTTTCGGTTACGCTGAAACATTCAAGCCGTTTCGCGAGCTATGTACTCATAGCCAAGGGGAGCTACCCCTACGAGCTTAACATCACTCTCCCCTTTTCCCTGGTAAACAACAACGTAAAAAAAGACCGGCTTGAGGTAATGCCCGCCTATTTCTGGATATACAACCTCTACGCCCTGGAACGGAATTCCTGGAAAGCCTTTAACCGGGACAAGCGGAAGGTACGCCCCCAGCAGATCGAAATGAACTACCTTGCCCCGGATACGGCGGAAGAAATACTGTCGGCCCTGGAACAGATGGAACTCTGGATGAACGCGGCGGGCATTAATCCCGCGGGCATAAAACCGGCGGATATAAAAAACGCCGGCAGAAACAGCGACGCGGACGAAGACCCGGAGTACGCCTATATCCCCCAGTCCGACGAGGAGATACCCGCGCCGGGCCTTGAACGGCACAAAAGGGGATCCGTGCTGCTGAAACCGCGCCGGGCCTATCTTGCCTACCGCGAAATGCTCTACTTCTACGCGATGAAAACCATAATCGCCTATCTGGAAGCCCGCCCGGAACTTTCATTCGGGGAATTTCTAAAGGAAGCGGACGGCCCGGGGCGGGTAAGCGAATGGGTCAATCTGGGGGGGCAGGTGGTCCCCGCCTTCCGGCTGGACAGGCTCCGGGAGGACATACGCGGGAAGAAACACAAAGACTGGCTGTCCGTCCACGGGGTTTACGGCGAATTCGCCGGCCATTACCCCCTGGACGCGGCGCGCCACGCCTGGGCCGTGCTTAATTATGTTTCCGTTTGCAAAAATGCCGGGGACTTTAAAAGGGAAATTGGCGCGGTGGTAGAGATGCAGCGCAAGGTTACCGAGCAGGTATACCTGAGCCGCGCCAAGGATTTCCACGATCCGTTCAGGACGGTCACCTACCGCAACAAAGAGGAGATGGAAGAGGTGGCCGGCAAACCCGAAAACAACTTTTTCATAAAACTGAGCCGCGAAAACCTGGGCAGCTTTGAAACGGCAATGCGGGCCCTGTCGGATCG
>JAIRYB010000116.1 GCA_031267955.1 Spirochaetaceae bacterium
GGGCTGAGCCTGGAGGAGCCTTCTTCCTGGAAGCGGTCAAACGCATAGGGCCGGGCGTGGGTTCTGATATCCCGCTGGGACAGGTCCATCCCGGCGAAGGCGATCCTGCCGTCAGTCAGGAAAAGGGCCAGGTCAAGGGCCGTAGCGCTGACCGTGCCGCGCTGGGGCAGGCTTATGTGCGGGATGCCGAGCCCTTTTAGCACCAGTTCCTGCCAGAAACTCCCGTCGCTCAAGGGAAGCAGGGGGCAGCCGCCGCATTGGCTAGGCATAGCGGCGCTGAGGGAAAAGGCGACGGCAGGTTTTTCCCCCGTGCGCAGGGCCTCGTACAGGTGGAAAAGCGCCCAGGCGCCGCCGTCGGTGCTGATCACAAGATCCGCGGCCAGGCCGCGCTTGCGAAGGGCGGCTGCCGAGGAAGATGCGGCGAGCAGGAAGCCCCCGCCGGCAATTATTTCGCGGACAGCCCCCGCGCTTTCCTCAAGGGAAGGCCCTGCCCCGCTTATGATCCAGGGGATTCCGCGCCCCCTCAATTCCGTAAAGTCGGCGATTTCCCTTACAAGACGCAGATTCCTGAAAAAGTTTTTGAACCACCTCCTGCCGAATCCCCTCGCGGTACGGGCGTTCGCGTCAATACGCTTTATAAATTCAGCTGTTTTTTTCAGAAGCCGAAGGTAATCCTCACCGTAGGCGGCCATGGCCGGCCGCCATTCGATAATACACGCCTCACGCGCGTAAATATCCGGGATCTCCCTTTCCAGGAAGGCCCCCAGTTCAGTCCCTGAGCCGGGAAACCAGACCGCCGCCCCCGGAGCGGCCTCTTCCTGTTTTTTTGCCAGGAAAGGCGAAATATGGATGGCGATAATCCTGCTTTTGGGAAATGTTTTCCGCAAAACCGGGATGATATAACCCAGGCCGGGCTCGATTAGCAGGAAAAAGCGGATCTCGCCCGCTAAGTCGAAGGAACGGATATAATTTTCCGCTTCTGAAAGGGGGTCGTAGCGGGAATGCAGGTTCTTCCCCCCAGCTTTGACCGTTAGAACCCCGCTTTTGCTCGCGAAAAGCTCCTCTTCCATCGTGATGAAAGGTTAAACCTCATACCAAACCCAGGTCTTCAAAGAGTTTTTTGTACGTATCAAAGTATTCGGACTTGGCGAATTCTTCGATTTTTTCCTCGGGCAGGGATTCCAGAAGCTGGTCCATATAGCTCAGCACGGACTTGAGTTCTTCCCGTAATTTTTCCGGCACATTGGCAAGGACGCTGCCGGCGGGAACGCCGGTTTCCGCTACAGCCGGTCCGGCCGCCTGGGGCGCGGGTTCTGCCGGAACTTCCTCGTCGGAAATGTCTTCCGGCGTTTCAATGGAAAATTCGTCGAACTCCGCGGAAAGCGATTCGTCTTCCAGCGGCAGTTCGACGGCCGGTTCCGGCGCGGGTTCTACCGGAAGCTCCTCGTTGGAAATATCTTCCGGCGTTTCAATGGAAAAATCGCCGAAGTCATCAGCGGAAAGCGATTCGTCTTCCGGCGGCAGTCCGGCAGCCGGTTCCGGCACGGGTTCGTCCCGGATCTCCGCATCCGAAATATCTTCCAGAGCTTCAAGGGAAAAATCATCCAACTCCGCGGAAAGCGATTCGTCTTCCGGGGATAATTCAATAGCCGCCCCGGGCGCGGGTTCTGCCGGGATTTCCGCGTTCAAAATATCTTCGCCCGCTTCAATGGAAAAATCGCCGAAATCCATGGAAAACGGTTCGTCTTCCGGCGGCAATTCAAAAGCCGTTTCCGGCGCGGGTTCCGCCTGGATTCCCGCGTCTAAAATATCTTCCGGCACAGGCTCGGCCTGGATTTCCGTGTCAGGAATTTCTTCGGGCGTTTCAATGGAAAAATCGCCGAAGTCCGTGGAAAGCGATTCGTCTTCCGGCAGCAGTTCAATAGCCGGTTCTTCTTCAAGGACAATATCCGGCAGCGCCTCCTCTTCGGCGGCATCCTGCTCCGCGGGGGAAAGGTCCTCTATATCAAGCGATTCTTCATCGAGCTGTTCAAGGGGAACTTCCGCAAAATCAAAATCAGATGGCTCCTCTCCGGCGCTTTCCCCGCTTTCCGTGTCCGCCGGAATATCTATCGTTATATCCTCTTCCAGGGCGGGAACGGCGGTATCAAATTCCGCGTCCAGATCCAGGCTGATTTCCGGGATTTCGATATCACCGGCCGGCGCGCCCTCGTCCGGCTCCGGGCTCAGGTCGAAGACGGAATCCGTATCGATACTTTCCCCGGCGCCGGTGGAAATATCCCCGCCGGCAAGCCCCGCGTCCAGAATATCGTCTTCCGGGAGGATGGCGGCGTCAAAGATATCTTCTTCCTCAAGAGAATCCCCGGCGCGGGCCGGCAGTTCGGGGGCTTTTTCTTCATAGCCTTCGGGGATAAGCTGGGCAAAGCTGTCGTCGGCAGACGTATCGGGCGGTACGGCGTTTTCATCTTCGTTCTCGAAGGGAAAATCCAGGGATAAATTCGCGTCAAGATCGAGATCGCTGGTTTCGCTGTCCGGCTCAATCCCGTCGCCGGGCGGCAGCCCGGTATCCTCCGTCAGAATCTCCGTACCGGCGGGCTCCTCGGTCATATCCGGGATATCCGCGGTATCGTCCAAGAGTTCCGGCGGCAATTCGCCGGAATCCGGGACCGGCGCGGCGCTTTCCACGGAAAGATACTCTTCGGCCGGCGCCGGAATTTCAGAATCGTCTATGGAAAATTCGGCGGGAAGATCCGCGGAAAGACCGGCGGCAAAATCTTCGGGCAGGCCGGGAATATCCCCGTCCGGCCCTGCTTCCTCAAAAGGGCTTGCCTCCGCCGCGCCGCCGGATTCGTCCCCGCCAATTTCAACATCACCCGCCGCCGGCAGTGCCGCGTCCAGGGCCTCCGCTTCCGCAATCCCCGCGCCGTCGTCCCCGCCGCTTCCGGCTTCTTCGGTAAAAGAAGCGGTATTGATAATATTGTCCATCTCGGCCCCGGTAAGGGCGATCTTTTCGTCATCAGCCTCGTCAAAGAAACCGCCCGGAGCCTGGCCGGCGGGTTCTCCCTGGGGAATCCCGCCCCTGGCCGCGGCAATCTCCTTCTTCAGGCTGGCCAGTTCGGACTTTATCGAGGAAAGTTCGTTGACAATCTGGAGCAAAAGCTGGGTGGAAACTTTGGAATCCCCGCCCCCGCCGGCTTCGGCTGTTTCGCCCTGGGACTCTTCGGCCGCCCGGCTGTTTTCCCGCGGTTCTTCCCCGGGGATTTCCGGAAAATCCGCGCTGTCCCCAAAGCTGATCTCGAAATCGTTAACGGATTCCGGAGGGGCGGCCTGGCCGGCAGTTTCTTCCGGGAAATTATCGGCAATATCCTCAAAATTCAGATCTTCATCCTCGCCGGGGCTGATTTCCTCAAAGCATATTTCAGCGCCGCCCTCCGGGGCATTTTCCGCGGAGTCGGAGGGATCCGGCGCGCCTGCCTCTTGCCCGCCCAGGGGCTCGAAGCCCGGAGTTTCGCCGGTTTCAGTATCCGCTGGAATGTCGATATCAACGAACTGATCCTCTTCGCCGGCCCCCCCGTCTTCGATGGTTTCGAAATCAACATCGTTATCAAAAACGCCGTCATTTTCCGGGCTTTCAAAGTTTAAGCCGTCGCCGCCGGACTCCCCGGCGTCTTCCGATCCGGGGAAATCTTCAAAATCCGGGAGTTCGCCCTTTGCGGAAAAGGAAAAATCCCTGGACAGGTCCAGGGAAACCCCGTCGTCTTCATCGCCGGAAGCGCTCTGGAATTTTTCCGAAATATCCTGTGGGCCGCTTTTTACCCAGACACCGTATTCGTCCAGTTCTTCGGACGAACCAATCGCGCTTCTGTCATCGTATATCGACGGATTTTTTTCATTTTCCATGAATTGCTCCCGCTTATGCACATGAATTACCCTTCATTATCGGCAGAAAAATGTCGAACTTCACTTAATGTTAGTTCATGATTTTTGATATTGTCAATGGAGAGGGCGGGGGATAATTCCGCGCCGCTAATTCTAGTAAAAAAAAGGCGCGAATCTGCCGTTAATATGATAATGCGCCTGCTGAAATACCTTTTCCCCCTTTGGGCGGCTATTTTTGTCTATTCGCTTCTTTCCCTCTTCTACGGCCCCTCGGGTTTTTCCGCCTACGAAGGGCTCATGGCGGAGAGGGACAAGCAGATGGACAATATCGAGTCGCTAAAAAAGATCAGATGGGAGCTTGAGGGGGACCGGGACGCCCTGCTTTACGACGGGGATTCTATCGCGGTGCAAGCCCGGGAATTGGGCTACGGAACGGATGATGAACGATTTGTCCGCATAGTCGGGCTTTCCAAAACCATGCGCCGCCAGTATTCGGCGGGCGATTCCATAGAGGCGCAGGCCCCGGAATCAATGGACGAAAAAACCATCAGGACGGTTTCCTTTATAACCGGCGGGGTTATTCTGGTGTTTATCTTTTTTGTCCAGATTCTGCGTATGCTTGTCTAGCAGCCCGTCCTGCTACCTGACTGTTTTTACCCACGCCGATTCCCGGGCGGAATTCGGCACCAGCTCCAGAACCGTCTGGCCCTCGTAACGGGCCGCGGTGCTTATCTGTATACCCCTTAGAACAGTCCCGTTGTCGTAAAGCAGGAATTCCCAGCGCATAGGTTCGGCATTGGCGGCGAGAATCCTGGCTACCTGGTAGGGCAGGGGGTGGTAGTAGCGTTCCTGGTTCGCCGAAATCTGGGTGACGAACAGGGTATTGTCGGTTATGGTGTAGCTTAGTTCCATCTGGATCCCTGATGAAAGCACCGCAATGCCCCGGCCGCCCCGCTGCAGCCGGGCTATCTCGATCCCGAGATCCCCCCTCCATGCGCCGATGATTTTCCGCTCGTTTATCAGTTCAGCTTGCGGTTCCTGCGGGGCCGCGCCGTAGGCGGCGTTTCCCGGGGCGGAAGGCAGGGCATCCTGTACCGGGATACCCGGCAACAGGATGGATTCCATAAAGGCGCGGGATCTGAGTATCAGCTCCCCGGTGGTTCTGTAGGCGGAACTGAATGAGGATATTTCCCCGCTCCGTACATTGCCGACAGCAACCCTTACGTATCTGGCATCCTGGTCGAAAACCACCTGGGCGGAAAAAGTAAAATCCGGGGTAATTTCCGTTTCGCCAGGCCCGTCATCCTCTTCGGAATAGGCCTGGGGGCCCTGGTTATCCGGGTAGATCAGGGTTCCCAGGTTGCCAAGGTAGGATTGAAACAGCGTTTTGATTATCTGGGATTCCTGGGGGCCGAGGCCCTCGAAGCTGAAGGCGTCCATCCTGATTATAGGTCTCCTGTTCTGCGCGGGGACGGGCAGATTCAAAAAGAGGCCCAATGCCAATCCAAATAAAAGTATCCTTTTCATTGTTCCGCCGTATCTCCCGCCGGACGCAGCTCCGCCGGCGCCCCGAAGGGCAGGCCCGGCCGCGCCTTCCTTTCCTCTTACAAGATTTACACATTAGCCGGGTTTTTTCAATAGATCCGGCAATTTTTTGATCGAAAACTACCGCGGGCTTCGCGGTTCCCCGGATTGAAAACCCAAGGGGAAGATTTTTCAGTTTTCTTTTTCCCCAAAAACAGTGGTATTGCACAAGAGCTGGGGAGGCCGGCGGGAATGCCCCGGCTGCAACCCGCGCATAAAGAAGGCGGCCTATGCCGGAAGGGATTCCAGCTTTTCCTTTATGGCGTCGTATTCCAGATTGTCAAGCTGCTCGCGGAGCCAGGGAATAAGCTCCCCGCCCGATTCGTATTCGCAGCTTTCAAGTTCTTTTACAAGGTCCTCCATTACCGCGGGTTTAAAACGCCTTGAAGCCTCGAGCAGCTTCTCAAGCACGTCCTTGTCCGGGGTGGCGGCTTTTTTCTTTCCGGCCGCGTTTTCCTCCGCGGCCCGCAATAATTCCCTCAAATTTTCCAGGCTTGTTTCAACCTTCGATATGAACGCGGCGTTTTTGGAATTTACCTTTTCATAGTCCCCGGCCTTTGCCGCGTGTTCCAGTTCCTCGGCGTCTTTGCCAGTCTCGTTGGCGCAGATGCCGTAGCTTGCCCCTTTAAGGCCGTGGACAGTTATCGCGTAATCCGGCAGGGTCTCCCTCGTGAGGGACCGGAGCTTCTCCAGCAGCCCCGGGGAATGGGTCACGTAGGACCGGAGTATCCGCAGGTATATTTCTTCGGTCCCGTAGCGTTTCAGCCCCCCGGCAAAATCTATGCCCTCAATCTCCGCGTTCTCAAACAGGCCGCCGTCCGCTTCGCTCTCGGCTTCTTTGGCCGACTGTTCCTGTTCCGCCTTCCAGAGGGTTTCCTCGGTCTGCTTGTCCCGCACCCACTGGTTGAGGAGCACGTCGAGCCGCATAATGTCGATAGGTTTGGCGATAAACGCGTTGAACCCCATGCTGAGGAACATCTCCTCGTTTCCCGACAGGGCGTTCGCGGTAAGGGCAATGATGGGTACGGTTCTCGCGTACTCCGTATCGATATCTTTGCGGATGATCCGGGCGGCCTCAATGCCGTCCATGCCGGGCATCATGTGGTCCATAAACACCGCGTCGTATTTCACTTCTTCTTTGCGTATCTTCTCTATCGCCTCCGGCCCGCTCAGGACGCAGTCAATGGCGAGGCCGTAGGGCAGCATAAGCCCCTTGGCAACGTCCAGGTTGGTAGCCACGTCGTCCACCACCAGCACTTTCCCGTAGGGCATACGCGCCCGGACCAGGTTCTTGCCCCGGCTCTGCCGGGTTTCGATAAGCCGGAAGGACATAAGGTTCTCCGACACTTCCTTCCCGATTGGCCTTTCGTCAATAATCCCCTGGCGGACGCGCACGGTAAAGGTGCTGCCCCATCCGTATTCGCTTTCCACATTTATGGTCCCGCCCATCATCTCCACAAGGCGTTTGGTAATGGACAGGCCCAGGCCCGTACCCTCGATCTTGCGGTTGGCCCTGGTATTAAGCTGGCTGTACTCGGAAAAAAGCTTGCCTATATCCTCTTTCTTGATGCCCTGGCCCGAATCGCTTACGGCAAAAACGATGCACGCGTCGCCCTCCTGTTTTTCCCAGTGGAACTGCAGGGTGACCGTCCCCGCCTTGGTGTATTTAAACGCGTTGGAAAGGATGTTGTTCAGAACCTGTTTTACCCGCAGCTCGTCGCCGAAAAGCCGGGCGGGCAGGGTGTCGTCGATGTTGAGCTTGAAGGTAATGGGCTTGGAGCCGATACGCACAATATTGAGCTGTACCGTGTCGTTGATCAGGCTGGGGGTATCGTATTCAACCGGGATAAGCTCCAGGTTACCCGCCTCGATCTTCGAAATGTCCAGGATATCGTTGATGATCCCCAGCAGGGTGGAACCCGAATTGTATATCTTTTCCAGGTCCGCGCGGGTGTTTTCGGGCAGATCGTTTTGCAGCTGTATTTCCGAAAGCCCGATGATCGCGTTAAGGGGGGTGCGTATCTCGTGACTCATGGTCGCGAGGAAATCGCTTTTCGCCTTCGAGGCCGCTTCCGCCGCCTCCTTGGCGCGCAGGGTTTCGGTAACGTCGTGAAAGAGGAGCATGACGCCTTCCACCTTGCCGGACTGGTCCCGCATGGCGGTAGTATTGGTCATATAGATCCGGTATACGCCGCTGCCGTCAAGGTCCAGGGTTTCTTCCGATGTTATGGTTTCCTGTTCGGCCATGGCGCGGCCGATATAGACGCCGGCGTTCTCGGAAAAAACTTCGTCGCGGAAGCGGGCGAAAACTTCGGAAAAGTGCAGCCCGTTAATAAGGCCGAAATTCTGTATCCCGGCAATTTTAAGGAAAGTATCCGTACAGTAGGCGAACTTTCCCTCCCCGTCCAGCAGTATGATGATGTTGGAACTGTTTTCCAGCATCATGTTCATGAATTTTTCCTGCCTGGTCTGCTCCTCTTTCAGCTTTACGGCAAGCCCGTCCCGGGTGGCGGATATTTTTTTAAACCACTCCATCGTATTCTGCTGATTGGCAAACTGGCGGCTGGTTTTTTTTAACTGAATCCGCAAGGCGGCGTTTTCTTCCCGCAGGGCCTGTGCCTCGTCGTCCGTCATTGGCGTCTCTCTTACAGAATGCAGATGATCAGGGAATCGTTTTGCAGATGGTTTACCATCCTGCCGTCACCGAGCCGGGAGGGGAATACTTCGCCCCCGGAATAAACAAAATGATACGGCGTATCCCCCAGACATTCCTCCGCCTTCTCATGCTCCGCCAGGGGCTGCATACCGAGCGCCAGCTTGCGGCCCCCGCAGGAGTACATCAGGAATCCCCG
This sequence comes from Spirochaetaceae bacterium, assembly GCA_031267955.1. Taxonomy (GTDB): domain Bacteria; phylum Spirochaetota; class Spirochaetia; order Treponematales; family Breznakiellaceae; genus JAIRRR01. The sequence goes on from JAIRYB010000116.1 coordinate 8,316, forward strand.
GTCTTTGGCCGTTTTTATGGCTTCTTTTATCTTGCCCTCGGTGGAACTGATCACATCCTCAAAACCCATGACGCCCAGCGCGACGGCGGAATTGGCCGGAACCCCGCCGCCCAGAATCAGCGCCCCTTCTTCGGCGGCTCCGAAACAGGCGCGGATCAGGACGGAACCGTCCTCCAGATAAATGATAAAAGGCATGGACGCTATGCCCATCACGTCGCCGCCCTTGGCAAGGCCGATGGACTCAAGGTACTTTACCGCGGGCATATTGTTTATGGTTTGCAAAATATTGCGGTTTGTCCCGGTCACCACCGCCTTTTGTTTCAGGATATTTTCCTCGTTTATGGAAACGCTTAAAAATTCTGGGTCCGCGCCGCTTCCGAAAGCCGCCAGCGCCAGGGAGTCGGGGTAGGATTCGCCGTTGTAAAACGTGAAGGTCCTGCTGAAATCCGGTTCGTTGGAGATGGCCACAGTACCGAAGGCGGGGATGCCCCCGGAGAGCTCGTCGAGTTTTTCAACAAATTCGTCCCCGCCCACTTTGAGCAAAAAGGGGATAAAGGGCATCAGCAGGGGGGGCTTCCCGCCCAGGCTCCCGGTGATCTTCCCGTATAGCTCCGTCAGGGGCGCGTTGACGGAATCAACAACCGGCGCGGAAACGCCGCTCGCGAACTTCACGTCGTCGCTGGTCAGCACCGTTACCGTAAGCCCCATCTGGCTCATGGCGGAAGGCGTTGACGCGCTCATGGTAGTGCAGCCCAGCGTATCAAAGGGCAGTTTCCCGGAAAGGGCCTTGACGACCCCGCTGTCGACGAAATCGCTGAAACAGTGTATGATCCCAAGCGAACTGGCCAGACATTTATTGTCTAAATCCAACTGCCCCAGCAGGTCCGATACGGCCTCCCCGACATCGTCGATCTCTTCCGTCAAAGCGGTAAGCATTTTAATCATACTTGCCCTCCTCCTGAATTTTGCCGCCTAAGCAGCGATTTTTTTGCCTCGGCGGCCAGTTCTTCATGTATACTTTCAAAGGCGTCCACTACCCGGCCGTCAAAACTTTTATTTTTCCCGTCTATTATAATACGGCAAGCCTCGATATGTTTCATCCCCTCGCGGTACACCCTGTCGTCCACCAGGGCGTCGTATACATCCGCTACCGACATAATGCGGCCGCAGAGGGGGATTCCGTCCCCCGCGAGGCCCCGGGGATAGCCCTTCCCGTCAAAACGCTCGTGATGGGAGGCGGCGATCATCCCGGCATAGTGAAGGTACTGCTGGGTAGGGGTACGGGCCAGCATGTTCTTCAGTATTTCCTCCCCCATGACCGTGTGCTGCTTCATCAGGGTAAATTCCTCGTCGTCCAGCCGGTCCGGCTTAAGGAGGATGCGGTCGCTGATGGCGATCTTCCCGATATCGTGCAGGGGCGCAGCCCGGACCATCATGTGCAGATCCGCGGGGGTAAGCTCTTCGGTAAAAAAACCCATTTCAATCAGCCTCCGCCCTATCATGCCCACGTATTTACTGGTCCGCGCCACGTGTTCGCCGGTATTTTCATCCCGGCACTCGATAAGCTCGGCAAAGGCAAGGGCGACGCTGTCCGACATTTTCGCCACGGTATTTTCAAGCTGGGCCTGGTAAGAGGAAAAGCGGAGATGCAGTTCTATGCGGTGCAGAAGGATGCTCTTTTCCACGGGCTTGGTGATAAAGTCCCTGGCCCCGGACTGAAGCCCCCGGACCTCGGTTTCCGTATCGTGGTTGCCGGTAAGGAAGATCACCGGGATGCTTCCCAGGTAGCGGTTCAGCCTGAGCCGTTTCAGGGTTTCAAAACCGTCCATCCCGGGCATCTCTATATCCAGAAGGATAAGGTCCGGTTTTTCCTGCATGCATATCTGCAAGGCCAGCGCGCCCGATTTGGCAAGGGAAACATCGTAATGCCTCCCAAGCTGGGCGCCTATCTGTTTGAGGCTTGACAGGTTGTCATCCACCACCATTATCTTGTTCTGGGTTTGGGGGTCATTATCCATGGCGCATGTCCTTTCCCTGGATCTTTACCAGCGGCTCCACGGACACTTTAAGGCGGGCAAATTCATCCTTCATCCCCTCGAACACCTCTACTATCCGGGGGTCAAACCAGGAATCCTTCCCGTCAATAACAACCCGGCAGGCTTCCTCGTGGCTCAGGGCTTTGCGGTAAACCCGGTCGGTGATACAGCCGTCGTACACATTCGCCACCGCCATGATGCGGGCGCAGAGCGGAATGGCGTCCCCGGCAAGGCCGCGGGGGTATCCCGCGCCGTCGTAGCGTTCGTGGTGGCTTTCGGCGATCAGCCTCGCGAATTTAAGGTAATGCTGTTCAGGGGTGCGCTCGTAAATAGCGGCAAGGAAACGCGCGCCGATAAGGGGGTGCCGCTTGACCAGATCGTATTCATCCTTGGTAAGGGCGCCCTCCTTGAGGAGCAGCGTGTCGCTGACGCCGATCTTGCCGATATCATGAAAAGGCGCCGCCTTGACCATTAGTTCCAGATCCGCCCCGGTAAGCTCGTCCCCGAAGGTCTTCGCATCAAGCAGCTTCCGGCCGAGAATATCCACATACCTCCCGGTCCGCAGCACATGGGTTCCCGCGTTGTCGTCTTTGCATTCAATAAGCTCCGCGAAAGAAGTAACAATGCTTTCTTCCAGTTCTTTTACCGTCTGTTCCAGGGAATTCTGATAGGCCGCAAACTGGAGGTGAAGTTCCAGGCGGTGAAAAAGTATATCCTTATTGGCCGGCTTGGTAATAAAATCCATGGCGCCCGACTCAAGCGCCCTGAGCTCTGTGTCCGTGTCAAGATTGCCGGTAAGAAAAATAACAGGTATGGGGTTCAGGTCCGGGTCCCCCTTGAGCATGGCGATAGTCTCAAACCCGTCCATTTCCGGCATTTCAACATCCAGGAGTATAAGATCGGGCTTCTCCAGCTTGCATATCTTGAGCGCCAGGGCGCCCGATTTGGCAAGCGAAACCTCATAATGGGATTCAAGCTGCGCGCCTATCTGTTTGAGGCTTGCAAGATTATCGTCTACTACCAGTATTTGTTTAGCCATTTAACAATTTTAAAGCGCGGATTTTACCACATCCGCGCGGTTTTATAGGCGAATATATCATATCATTGGGGGAACATACAAGGTATGTGCCGGGCGCCAAATTTGCGCCGGTTCAGCGGCCGTCATTCCCCGCCCAGGGCTTCTACGGGATCGAGCCTCGCCGCCCGTATTGCCGGGTGGATTCCGAAGAATATACCCACCGCTGCGGAAAACACAAACGCCGCGGCGCAGTTCAGGGGATCGATCACCAGAATCCAGCCGAAGAAAGACACCGCCGCCGCGCTCAGCGCGATTCCCAGGGCGATCCCCGCCGCGCCGCCCATAAGGGTAAGGGCCGCGGACTCTGTTAGAAACTGAGTCCTGATGGCGGCGGGACTCGCGCCCAGGGCCTTGCGTATGCCTATTTCCCGTTTCCGCTCGGTAACGGTAACAATCATAATGTTCATGATCCCTATGCCGCCCACCAGAAGTGAAATTCCGGCAATGCCCGACAGTAAAAGATTCATGGAACGGGTTACCTGGTTGTACTGTTCCAGTACGGACTGCATGGAAAATACCGACAGCGCCTGGGCGTTGCCGCCTGACTTTTGTTCGGCCAGGGTCTCTATTTCCCTTTGAATGCGGGGGGTATCGTTTTGGTCCGCCGCCTGGACAAAGACAATTCCGGCGTCACGGTTGGCGGGGCTGATTTTCCTGTTGTAGACAGCCCTGGGAACATAGGCGTTTTGGTTGGGGCTTTCAAAACCCACCGCGCCGGATTCGGCAAGCACCCCGGCAACCTGGAAACCCAGGCGGTAACCGTCCATCTGGAGGATCACGGTCCTGCCGGACGCCTCCCCGCCGGGGAAAAGGTAGCGGGCGACTTCCGAGCCAAGTATGATCTTCTGCGCGCCGACGGCGTTTTCCGAAACGGAAAAAAAACTGCCGTAATCCAGGCCCGCCCCGACGGCGGAAAAGTAATCCGATTCTACGGCCAACAAACGCAGATTGAGTTCTTCCGGGCCCCTGCTTCTCAGCGCCCCGTTAAAATCATTAATATAAATTATTTTTTTAATACCGCTTACGGAAGCGGACAGTTCTTCCCTGAAATTCTCGTTCAGTTCGACAGCGTTGCTGTTCCCCCTGCCCCAGCCCGCGCGCACCTGGACCAGATCGAGCCCCGCCTGGCCCAGGGTGCGCCTTACATCGCCTGTGGCGCTTAGGCCGATAGTGGTTACCATTATCACCGACGCTACGCCGATGATGATGCCCAAAAGCGAAAGTATGGTGCGGGTTCTGTTGGTCTTGAAATTCCGGAGCGCGTTGATAAAATCCTCAAACAAAACTTTCCCCTCCAAACACAAAGCGGGAAGCCCGAGCCTGCTCTATGCCCGCCGCCGCATCTGCCGTGTCTGCCGCCTCGCCCGCCGCCGCTGCCGTATCCGCCGCCGTGTCCCCGGTAATCTTCCCGTCCCGGAGCGTGATCCGCCGCCGGGCGCGTTTCCCGATTTCAGGATCATGGGTGACAATGATGACGGCGGTCCCCCGGGAATTAATCTCCGCGAAGAGGTCGATCACCGATTTCCCGGTCTCGCTGTCCAATGCCCCGGTAGGTTCATCGGCCAGGATCAGGGCGGGGGAAGCGACCAGGGCGCGGGCTATGGCGGTGCGCTGTTTCTGCCCGCCGGAAAGTTCCCGGGGCCGGTGTTTCAGCCTGTCCGAAAGCCCGACGCGGTCCAGTACCGCGACAGCCAGTTCTCGGCGGCGGCGCGGCGGAAGCCCCCGGTAACGCAGGGGAAGCATTACATTTTCCAGCACCGTCATGCCGGCAATCAAGTGGTACTGCTGGAACACAAACCCCACCGTCCTGTTCCGCAGCCGGGCAAGCTCCCCCGCCTTCATCCGCGAAGTATCAATGCCGTTAATAAAAACCGCGCCGGAACTGGGATGATCCAGGCAGCCGATAAGGTTCATGCAGGTGGATTTTCCCGAACCGGAGGGGCCCATGATGGACACAAATTCCCCCGCGCCTATGGCAAATGAAACCCCGTCAAGCGCCCTAACTTCCGCGTCGCCCATGGCGTAGTTTTTGTACACCCCTTCCAGGGCAGCCAGTATTGATCCGTTCATCAGAACAGGCGCATCCCCCCGCCCGGTCTCCGGCGGCCGCCGGGGCCAAATGCGTTCCCCGCGGACTGGGCTTGAAGACGGTCCCCGGCTTCAAGCCCGGAAAGTATCCGCACCATGCCCCGGCCGTAGGGGGCCGCCTCCACCGCTACCCGCTCGGGCGCGGCAAGTACCTGCCCGGCCTCTGCGGGCCGCTCCCGCCCGCCGGGAAAGCCGCCCCGACCGCCGGCCCCGGCCGGTCCCCTTTCGCCGCCGCCGGGATCCTGCCGAAAGCGCCCGCCGCCGCCGGGGTCACGCGGGGGGCCGCCCCGTCCTACCCTTTCCGCGTAGGCCTTGCCGTCTTCATAGGCAATGGCGGCGGCTTCCACCGTCAGAACGCGCTCGGGCTGGCCGGCGATTATCTCGCCGGTAAAGGAATAGCCGGGGATGATCTCGTCCGCGGGATTATCCACGCGGATTTCCGTGTCCAGCACCGTGGCGCCCCGCGAGGTGATGCGGCCTACCGCGGGATAGGACACCACCTCGCCCTCCACCGCAAGATCAGGATACGCGGCAAAATTAAGCCGCACTTTCTGCCCGGCCTTAAGGCGCGCCGCGTCGGTTTCCACAACTTCCACCGTAGCTTTCAGATAACTCCGGTCGATAAGGTAGCCGAAGACATCCTGGGCCTTGGCGTAATCCCCCTCGGCCAGCCTGAGCTGCCCGATAACCCCGTCAAAGCGGGCGGCAAGGCCGCGATCGGCGATAAGCTGCAGCAGCACAGTACGCTGTTCTTCCATAAGGGCGAGCTTGGCCGAAGCGCCGTTGACGCGTTCCTGGTTCATCTGAAATTCGTGGTTTGCCAGGTTGTAGCGTTCCTGCGAATCGCTTAACCTGAAAAGCATCTGCCCCGTCCTTACCCCGTCCCCTTCCCGTATATACACTTTCTCTACGATCCCGTCGCCCGCAGCCTGGATCTTCTGTTCCTGGGCAGCCTGGATATTACCGGAAATCTCTATTACATTATGATACATTTCTTCCCGCACAGTGTATGTTATTTCCTGATCCGGGGTACCGCGGGATCTGAAAAACACAAACAGCCCTGCCGATCCCGCGGCTATTACCAATACCGTTATTATTAAAACAATACGTTTTCCTGCCACCTATTCCGCTCCGTCGTTAACAAACAGTTTTTCTACTTCAATGTTGTAGAGCCTCCGGTCGATCTTCGCCTGGAGCAGCCGGTTCATCGCGGAAAGGTACTCTGTCCGCGCGTCAATATAATCAATTTCCCGGATAATGCCCCGGTCAAGCCAGGTTTTCTGTTCCTCGGAGTTGAGCCGGAAAAGTTCGGCCTCTTCCTCGTAGGTCAGAAGCTGCCACTCAAGGTCCGTGAATTTTCTCTCGTATTCGGCGCCGAGATCCCGGAATTTTCTCTCGGCGGCAAGAATATCTTCCCGTTCCCGCGCCGCCTCTATTTCCCCAAGCCTCCTGCTGATCTTAAACAGCTTAAAGCCGCTGGGTTTCCATTCCAGGGAAAGGGTCAGCTCGGGCTCGGGCCTTTGCAGGGGCAGCGACACGCCCACGCCCAGGGAAACGCCCCCGGCGGCGAGGCCGGCTCCGGCGCTTATCCTGGAACCGGACAGCGTGCCCGGCGCGGTCCCCGCGGCATTGTCGTTATACCAGGAATAGCCGGCGCGGGCGTCAAGGGCAAACGGATAATTTTCGGATTTCCGGGCCAGATTGTTTATATTGTGAACGCTTACGGCGGCCTCCAATTCAGTATACCGCGCGGGATCAAAAGAGGAGACCCGCAGTAACGCTTCTTCGGGAATGTCGGCAGGGATTTCCGCATCCCCAAGGCCGCAGCTTTCCGCAAATCTTTTTAGGTCCCCCTCAAGGGTGCGCTCCGCCTCGGCCAGGGCCCGTTCCCTGCTGCGCAGCTTAAGTTCCGCCGACCTGAGGATTACACTGGCGGAAGCGTAACCCCCGGCGCGCTTGCTTTCCAAATCGTAACGCGCGACAAGCACTTCCCCCTGGGCTTCCAGTACGGTGTTCCGCGCGGCAAGCAGGCCTTTTATCGCCTCGCAGAATTCCCCTTCCGCCGCAAGCCGCCGCGCCCTGGCGTTCCGCCCGGCCTGCAAAAATCTCCGCTCCCGTTCAAGGAGCGAGGCCTGGTAGGCCGCCCCCTTGCCGCCTACAATGCCGGTACGCGCCTCCGCGCTAAAACCGTAGCCGTTAATACCATCCCCGCTGTTTCCCCGGACAGGGGCGGCAAAGGAGAGGCTTGTGTCCCGCCACTTCGGCGACGATACGGTCAGGCCCGGTTCGGAAGAAACGGAAGTTCCCCCCGGCGAAAAGCCTAAAACTGTCTCTCCCGAAGAAAGGGTGAGGGAAAGCCCCTGATCGGCGGCGTAGTATTCCAGATCAAGCGCCGCCTGCTCAAGTTCCAGTTCCAGTTTCCGCGCCCCGGCGTCATTTGCAAGATACGCCTCCAGCAAAAGCGCGTACTCCCCCTGCGGCCCGCCGTCCGGGACTTCCCCGGCAAGCGGCGTCAGGAAAGAACATATTAGCAATAATACTATACAATTATTAGTACTCATGATAGAAATTTATCCGGGCCGGTTCCAAACCCGGCATCGCGGAACCGCCCCTATTTTAGTATGCCACATTAAACGGGAAATTTTAACTACCAGCAGGGACGCGTATTTCCGGCGCAGCCGGGCCGGCATGGAGGCCGGCTGCAACGGATACATGAGTTTTGCGGGGCAAAACTCAAAGCTGGAAAACGGCAGGGACGCCGCTTTCCGGCACAGCCGGGCCGGCAGGAGGCCGGCTGCAACGGATCCGTGAGTTTTTGCAAAGCAAAAACTCAAAGCTGAAAATCCGCCTGGAGGCGGATGTTCAGCAGCGCAAGGGATTGAAGGGGGCGCGGAGCGCGCCACCGCAGGGCCGGCCGGAGGGGCGGTCCGAGGAGGCCGGAGCGGGTACCGCGGAGCCCCGGAAAGCCCGGTCCCCGCCGCGGGCGGGGATGCGCCCGGATTCAGGAACGGAGGCGGCTTGTTTTCCGCTTTCGCTTACGGCGGGGCCGCGGGGCCCGGCGACCGGTCAGGCCTTAGTATTTCGGCGCCGTTTTGGTAGACATGGCGGGGCGGCTTCCCTTCCTCCATATAGCAGTGGATGAGGACGCGGATTACCTGCCGCAGGCTGTCCCGGAAAACCGGTTCCTGCTGGACAAAAAGCGCCAGATCCCTCCCCCTTCCCGCGCGGCGGAGGGCGGCGGCCGGGTTAAGGGCGTCGATATCCGGGGTGACGGAGAATAAAAGGGACACTATGTCCTCTTCGGCAAGCAGGTTTTCCCGCAGAAGGCGGTCGTAGCAGGCGGTTGTTTCGCGGATAATATCTTCCCCGTTGTTGGGGCAGCAAAAAGCCCCTCTCAGGGCGCGGAGCTTTTTCATGATTGAATGCTGTTCCCTCCGGTTATTGCCAGGATAAAAGCCATGCCCAGGGTGATGAGCAGGCTCAGAAGCGCCATGTTTATATAAAACCACAGATTCCTGAAAAAATGGAAACGGCCGCTTCCCGGTATGGCGAAAATAACGCCAGCTTTTTTCCGGAAGCGGAAACGGAAGAGAAACACGAAATTCAGGACAAACCCGTAGACGGCGCCGCAGAAATGGAGGGCGCCGAAAAAAATAGCGAGGCGGATAAGCATGAACTGGGTGGGATCGGTAAATTCCTGCCTGGTTCCCAGCCCGTAAAAGAACACCGAAAAAAGGCCCATCAGGGCGAAAAAGATAACCCCGCGCCGGACCAGCATAAGAATCAGCGGGTTGCGGTCCCTGGGCCGTGGTTGTGATTCATCCATTATCTTAGTATAATAGTATTATGAGAAAATCATCCAGCTTGCCGGTGATCTTTGTGATCATTGTACTCTTGGCTCTGGGAGGGGCGGTTTTTTTCCTGGGTTGGATACATCTATCGGTACCGCCCGGTTCTTACGGGGTTATGCGGACCAAGACCCACGGGGTTTATCCCGACATTATCCAGGACGGGCGGTTCCGCTGGGTTTGGTACAAACTGATTCCTACCAACGCATCTATAACGGTTTATTCGCCCGGCCGGGTGGAACGATCCTTCAATGTAAACGGCGTCCTGCCTTCGGCGGATGTGTACCGCGGCTTTGCCTCCCTGGACGCGGACTTTTCCTACAATCTGGGCGGTTCTTTTGCCTTCAGAATCAGCCCCGAATCCCTGCCCGCCCTGACGGAGAGCCGGGGGCTTGCGGGGCAGGATGATCTGAAAAAACTGGAAGCCTCCCTGGCCGCCGAAATCAGTACTTTTATTAACCGGCGTTTTGACGAATACCGGAAAGAGCCGGAAACGATTCTGAACGCCGGTTTCCCGCAGCGCTTAAGCCAGGAAATTTCCGCCGCTTTTCCCGATATTATCGTCCTTGACGTGACGGTAAATACGGCCAAGCTCCCGGATTTCGCCCTGTACGATTCCCTCCGCCTGCTCTACCAGGATTATCTGGCCAACCAGCGCCAATTGCTGACGGAAGATATCAGGGAAGCGGCAACCAGGAATGTAAATACCCAGCTTAAGCTTGACGAACTGGCCAAATACGGGGAATTATTGACCAAATATCCCATCCTTTTGCAGTATCTTGGTATAGAGAACGCCGCTTCCCGGTAACGGTAGACGCGGGCCGGTTGTTATACCTATAGTTATGATGCTGCATTTCATTTTACAGGAGTTTCGCATGGGTTTGATGCTTCGAAAAAGCTTTCCCTTTTTTCTAGCCTTTTTTCTTCTGGTCCCTCTTTTTACCGTCCCTGCCCAGGAAGACGGCGGCGGGGATGGCGGGGACGATATCCCTATTGAGTCTGACTGGGATTCCGGGCCGGTCACCCTTTATACGGCGGGGGACAAAACCTTTTCCATTGCGATCGGGGCCTTATTCCCGGTGCTTTTTTTAAATAACGACGGCCAGCCTTACGCCCGGAGCTACCCGATAGGGAA
>JAIRYB010000119.1 GCA_031267955.1 Spirochaetaceae bacterium
GGTTTTTGCCGAAGCTGCGCAGATCCATGGCGTTGGCAATGGTTTCCACCCTGCCGAAGCTTGTCATGATCAGCGGGACCAGGACAAGGGTAAGCTGCCGGAGCCGGGAAACAAGGCCCGCCCGTTTGGGGTCGAATTCGACGCCGCGCATGGAAAGGGAATTTTTTATGTCCAGAAAATCGCGGGCAACATCGGGGATGGTGCGGAAGGCCAGGGAAATGATGACGCAGGCTTTGTAGGGAAGGGCCAGGGCGTTGAGGCCCGACGCGATTTCCGACGGGGTTATCGAGAGTACCAGCACCAGGGCGGTAGCCAGGGAACAGAGGCGTTTGAAGAACATGGCCCCGACATACCAGAGAAGTTCCCGGGTAAGGAAAAAACGGGCGCTCCAGCGGACGATATAGGTCGCGGCCCCTACGTGGTTCTCCCCGGCTTCGGGCCTTACCAGGATGATGAGCAGGGATCCCAGTATGCCCGACATCACGGTCATAAAGGCCGTTACAAAGAGTATGGGTTTCCAGTGGGGTTTCATTGACACGACAAGGCAGGCGCAGAGGGCGAACATCGGAGCCAGAACGCGGATATCGAAACTCATAATAACGTAGACGGTCATTACCAGGAAAAGCAACACCTTGGTGGTCCCGTTGAGCCGGTGTATCGCCGTGGCGCCGGGCGCGTAGTTGATCACAAAACGGTTGTTCATGGCGCTCCGCCCCCTGTTCGGTCGGACGGCGCGGCTGTGCAGCCGCGCGAGGATATGGTTATCATCGCGCGCCCCCGCCCCGAAAAGAATCCGCCCGCGGGCCTTCCCCTCCGGCGAGCAGGGCTTTTTCATAGCCGATATAGCGGCGGGTAAAGTCTTCCGCGGGCAGCCCCGCCTTTCCGGCGAGTACGTGCAGGGAGGTAGCCTTGAGGTTGGCTTCTTCGACAATCCGGCTGTCGGCGAGTATTGAAAAGATGTCCCCGTCGGCGATGATTCTGCCCCCGGCGAAGACCAACGCCCGATCGGTGTTCTCGATGGCCAGATGCATGTCATGGGTGATAAAGATGATGGTCTTTTCGTATTGTTCGTTGAGCCGGTTGATAAAACCGATAATTTCCATATAGTGCCGGTAATCCTGCCCGGCGGTAGGCTCGTCCAGAATGAGGATCTCCGGCTCCAGGGCCAGGACCGACGCCACGGTAACCCGTTTTTTCTGGCCGTAGCTCACGGCGCTTACCGGCCAATTCCTCATGCGGTAAAGCTCGCAGGCCTCCAAAGCTTTCGCGCCCCGTTCGGCGATAAGGGCGCCGCCGGCTTTTCTTAAACGCAGGGCCAGTTCCACCTCGTCTTTGATAATATCCTTTACGATCATCTGATCCGGGTCCTGCATCACATAGCCGGCCCTTTCGCCTATTTCCTTGACGGTAAGCCTGCGGTAATCGCCGCCCGCAAGGTAGATGGCGCCCTTTTGCGGCCTGCATATCCCGCAGATAAGTTTGGCCATGGTGGACTTTCCCGCCCCGTTCTTCCCGATAAAGGCGACGCGCTCCCCCCGGCTTATTGTAAAACACGCGCCCTCAACGGCGGGCTGCCTGCCGCCCCCGGCCGTTTCATAGGAAAAACCGACCCCCTCGGCCCGGATGATCTCGTTCCCGGCAGGGTTTTTCTTACCTGGGCCGGACGGGGGGGCGGGGAAAAACCCCCGGAGCTTTTCCCGGTTTTCCGGGCCCAGTTCAAGGGCGTTTATATCCTCAAGGGCCTGTATCCCGCCAAGCCCGCAGCCTGAGTATTTTAGCGCGCTGATGTACAGGGGCAGGCGTATGCCCTTTTCGGCAAGTATGGTGCTTTGCAGGATTTCGGACGGGCCCATATCCGCGGCGATCCTGCCCCGGTCGACAAGTATTACCCGGTCTATGGGGCGGAAAAGCGCGTCTTCCAGCCGGTGCTCTATGATGATGACGGTACGCCGCGGGCCGCCGTTGTTCCGCGCAATACGGTCGATTAGATCGATGGCCGCCGCGCCGGTTCTGGGGTCCAGGGAGGCCAGCGGCTCGTCAAAGATGAATATCCGGGTTTCTTCCCCCAGGACGCCCCCCAGCGCCGCCTTCTGTTTCTGCCCCCCGGAAAGGTGGAAGGGCTGGGCCGCGAGAAAACGCCCCATGCCGACAGTTTCGGCGTTCTCCCGGACCCGCCTGCGCATAGTCTCCCGGTCCACGCAGTTGTTTTCCATGGAGAAGGCCAGGTCCTCCCCAACGGAAAGCCCCACAAACTGGGCGTTGGAATCCTGGAGGACCGTCCCAACATCCCGGCTCAGCTCGAAAACCGAAAGTTCCCGCGTTTCCCGGCCGTTCACCTTGCAGGAGCCGGTAATCTCGCCGGGATAGGAAAAGGGGATAAGTCCGTTAATACAGTTTGCCAGCGTTGTCTTGCCGCTGCCGCTTGATCCCAGGATTAAAACCTTTTCGCCTTCGCGGATAGTCAGGTTTATACCGGCCAAACTGGGGTTCTTCTGGGCTTTGTACTGAAAGCTAAAACCCTCAAACTGCACCACCGGCTTCTTCACATCATTCTTCTTCTTTCAGATCTTTCCGCTTCCCGAACCGTTTGGAAAGCAGGATGAGGATGGGAATACCCACCACGACCAGTACCAGGGTGTTGGAAATGCCCGAAGCGAAAGCCTGCAAGAAAGTAACCTCCAGGTCCGCCGCGTAGAACAGGGATGTAAGCAGGGGCGTGACAAGCCCGAAGGCTATCGCGTTTCCCAGGATGGCGATCACCGCGTAAATAACGGCGTGCCGCACCTTGAAAACGCCGTCGTCTATCCTGGCGCCGTACAGGGGCAGGGTCCCGATAAAGAAACCCAAAATACCGTTCCCGACGGACCAGTCGAACCAGTAGCCCCAGCCGCCGATGGTATCCGCCAGCACGTTCCCGACAAGCAGGGTAACGAAGGCGGGCAAAGGCCCGAAAAGCCCGCCCACAACCACGGGAATGATCATCGCCGAGGTCAGCTGGGTGTTTGTGAATACAGGTATGCTGCCGTACACCATAAGCACCCCGAACAGGGCCGCCCCGACCGCTACCGCTACCAGTGTCCTGGTATTCCACTTACCGAGAATAAGCCTGCCATAATTTTCTGTAGCCATAAATTACTCCTTATTCCTATTATAATGATAGGACTACTTTCCAATCAAGCCCCGCGTCTACGGCATATTTGTCCGTAAAACTTGCCTGGTTAAGGCCGATTATCATGTAGCCTGTAGATCCGTTGTAAAGGATGGGTTCCCCCATTCCCGCAAATCCAAAAGAACGGTGGTAAAGCACCCGGTCCCGGAAAAATTCCTCCCCCTTATGGGTAACCGTGACGAGCGGCTTATCCCCGTGGGCAATGCCGGTTTTTTCAAAGCCCTCTATGGGTATGCTCGTCGTAGCCCCCCCGAAGTGGTGATCCGCCATGGCGATATGGCCCGAGGCGTACCCCGCCCTGATTTCAGGCGGGGCCAGGGGAAAGCTTTCGACTTCGTCCGCCGGGTAGGCCGGGCCGACCCCTTCAAAACCGATGATCCCCGCCGCGAGCCGGCCCGCGGTATAGGCGAAAAGATCCCGGCCGTGGAAGGTGTTGTAGCGGGAAGTGCCGGGCCTGCGGTTCAGTTTTTCGTCGATTTCCCGCACTTCGGCAATCCCCGGGAACGCCTTGACATGGGTCAAGGTCCCGTTATCCGGCGTGACGACGTACTGGCCGCTCGCGGTTTTTGCCGCGCAGGCCCGCCGGGAAGTGCCCACGCCGGGGTCCACCACGGACACGAAGATGGTGCCGGCCGGCCAGCAGGGCATGGTATAATTCAGGCAGAACGAGGCGGCCCAGGGCCGGTACATGGGGAGCAGGTGGCTGATGTCCCGAACCTGGACGGACGGGTCGATGGAGGCGATAACCCCGTGCATGCTGGAAACCGAACCCCAGTAAAGGCCGAAATCGCTTTGCAGGCATATAAAAGGCTTTTCCATAAGCGCTGTAAATATGGAAAATGCGGGGAACTTTGTCAACCGGCGCGCCGCGGCCCCTTCCCCTGCCGCCGCTTTTCAGGCTATACTGCCAGTCTGGAAAGCTAATCCTCCGCCGCGGCTGTTTGCCCGCGCGGAAGCAAGGTTGTCATGGCGCTGACTCTTTTTAATACCATGGGCCG
>JAIRYB010000155.1 GCA_031267955.1 Spirochaetaceae bacterium
ACATATTGACTGTTTTTCCCCTTCCTGATAATTTATGGAGGCGGGCGCATAGCTCAGCTGGTTAGAGCGCCGTCTTTACACGGCGGATGTCCCTGGTTCGAATCCGGGTGCGCCCAAATTCCCGCAGGACGAATCTTTCCGAAACGGTTTAGCCTAAAGGCGGGGTGTAATCCGGGCGCGGGCCGTCCTGCCCGCCCGTGCCGAAGTAGTGGGCCAGCACGTCCAGTATGCGGCCGGCCTTGTCGTCGGGCGGAAGGGAATCCGGTACCACGGCGTTCACCCCGATAAAATAAGCCTTGGCGGCGTCTTCCGCGTCAAAGTTGTCGCCGTGCAGGACAATGATGGGGCAGCGCTTCTTGGAGCGTTCCTGGCGCACGTACTGTACTATGGTCTTCCAGTGGCGCGGAAAATCGCACGCGCTGATGATAATCGCGCCGGGGTCTATCTCCTCGATATTGTCCATGGCTTTAAGCGCCTGGCTGTAGCGGATGATTTCTACCGGCGCGGGGAGCCGGGAGACTTCGGCGATTCTTCCGGCAGATTCCGGGGAAACGCAAATTACCATCAGTTTCATTCTGTCCCCAGATTGAGCACTACGTAATCCGTAATGATCCAGATATTGTCCCTGCGGCGCAGGGTATAGGTATAACGTTTCCTCTCGGTATAGCTGCCCGACGGCACTCTGAATTTTTCAAGCACTATTACGGTGCTTTCTTCCGCGTCGTAGCTGGTCCGCTCAATGCTGTACTCGGTGGGGATAGTGGCGATATCCCCGTCTACTACCGCGTTCCGGAGCTCTTCCCGGTACCGGGCGATCATGCGGCGGCGGCCCTCTTCGGATTCCGCCCTCCACTGGCGGCCACGGACACTGTCCCGCGATAAAAGGGATTCCAAATCAAGGTAGAGGAAGAATTTTTCCCACTGGGATTTCTGCCGGGCCGTAAGCGTGTAGTCCACTACTTCGTCCGGGGCGAGTTTTTCGCGTACCAGTACCGCGTTGGTTTCCACGTCCATTTCCAGGGGGATACCGCCCGGGCCGGGGACCGAGGGGGGCCGCAGATTGAGCGAAAGCCGGTTCGACTCCAGCGTGCCGCCGCTGTCCACGGCTTCCCGCGCCGCAAGGGGCCCCCGGTAAAGGCCGGGGAAAAGCCGCGCCTGGAGTACATAGGCCCCGCTGGCCCTGAAATCCACGTAGTCCCGTATATCTTCCACAAACGAAAAGGATTCGCCGCTTTCCACCGCGACTTCCCGGAAAAAAACCTGCTGGTACCCGGACCTTTTTCGGACCAGCGGCGGCGCGGCTTCCAGGGGCCTGTTGGAAACAGTGCGCGCGTCAAAATCGACTGAAAACGCCCGGTCGTCGGCAAGGCGGAAGCTGTAACTTTCCGGCCCGTTGTTGGCGACGGTTACCTGGACAAGTATGGGGGCTTCGGCCAGGTAATAGACCCGCTTGTCGAAAAAACGGATCGTAAGATCGATGTTCTGCGCGGCAAAGGCCGGCAGGGCACAAAAAGCGCCAAGGATACAGGACAGGCGCAGGCGCAAAAAACGCGGCGAACGGCGGCCCGCGCGCAAAGGCTTTTTATTTTCCATCATAATCACATACGGCTCCGGTAATAGAAATCCGGCGGCAGGGGTCCGGCAACGGCCTCCCTATCCCCGGGCAGGGGGGTAGACGGAGACCCCGGACCCGGCTTCGGCCGGGGAGGAGGCTCCGGCGCAGGGGGGCCGGACGGCGGCCTTTCCATTTTACAGCGCTTTCCCGGTAACAGGCCCCCCTTTGGATAAAAATCCCTCCCTTAATGAAAAAACACTTTTATAGTATAGTAATCGGCAGATTGTCATGAATACCTTATCGTTTCCGGCATCACTTTCAAAAATAGACCTTTCCGCCGATTTTGCCGGGGTCCTTGGGCGTTTTAAAAAGGGGGAGTTCCCCCTGGAACTGGAGGGGGCCGAGGGTTCTTTTACCGCCTTCCTCCTGGCCCGGCTTTTTTCATCGGCTCCGGGCGTTTTCCTGGTTGTCACTCCGACGGAGCGGGAGGCCGAGGACCTTGCGGGGGATCTGGAAACCCTGGGGGCGCCGGCGGCGATCCTTCCCTGGTGGGGGACCATGGCTTACCGGGAAATAGCCCCCCTTTCCGCGGTATTCGGGGAGCGGACCCGGGTACTGAGCGATCTGGCCCTGGGGCGGCCGGGCATAGTCCTGGTCCCGCAGCGGGCTTTTCTTACCCCGCTGCCGCCCGCCGAGTATATACGGAGCCTGCTCATCGAGCTGAAAACCGGGGACGCTATTGACACCCCTGCCCTGGCCCGGACTCTGGCAAGCTACGGGTATACCAGGGTGCCCCGGGTCCAGGTTCACGGGGAGTTCGCCCTGCGCGGCGAAGTGCTTGATATTCTGATGGGGGGCGAGGAGGAGGCGGTCCGCGTCCTCTTTGATTTCGACAGGGTAAAATCTATCCGGTTCTTTGACCCGGCGGATCAGGCTACGATAACGAAGAGCGGGCAGGAAAAGCCCGGCAGCCTGCTTATCCGCCCGCTTAAGGAAGTGGTCTGGACCGACGAGCGTATCCTTGCCCTGGGCCGCGCCCTTGAAGAGGCCGGGGAATTTACCGACAACGGCAGGGCCTACCTTGAGGATCTGATGGCCCGCCGTACCACCGCGGGGGAGGAACTGCTCTTCCCCCTGGCTTTTGAAAACGGGGACAAGGGCGGCCCGGCCCTAACCGGCTATCTTGGCAAAGGCGCGGTTGTTTTTTTCCTGGACCGCGAGCGCCTTGAAAACGCCCAGGAATCCCTTGAACGGGAATTCGCCGGACTCTACCGCCAGGCCCGCGCCGGGGCCGATAACGCCCGCGAAGTCCCCCTGCCCTCGCGCATACTGCTCCGCTTTAGCGAGCTGGCGGACCGCGCCGAAAGGACCGTTTCCTTTATGAGCCTTAAGCGGGGCGCGGGAGTTTCCGGGGCGCGGCTTTCCCTGGGCTGCGATCCCCCCCGGAGTTTTTTCGGGAATATCGACTACCTGAACGAGGAATTCGGCAGCCTGCTTGGCCAGGGGTGGCAGCTTGTGGTCGCCGCTGAATCCGAAATGCAGGCGGAGCGTATACGGGAACTGTTCAGGGACAGGGAGGCGCTCAAGGGCAGGGCGCCGGCGGTAGAAGCGCTGCCGCTTTCTTCGGGTTTCGCGCTGCCCGCGGTAAAGCTCATGGTGGTGCAGGAAAACGAGATATTCGGCCGCCGGAAACGCGCGCCCCGGTCGCTCAGGCAGGTCAAGAGCGCGGTTATCGATACCTTTGTGGAACTGAACCCCGGCGACTATGTGGTCCACGTTAATTACGGTATCGGGCTTTTCAAAGGGATAGAACGAATCAGGGCTTTGGGCCACGAGCGGGATTATGTCAAGATCGAATACCTGGGCGACGAAGTGGTATTTGTGCCGATTGAGCAGGTGGACATGGTCCAGCGCTATATCGGGAATGAAGGCGCGCCGCCCCGGCTGGACAAGCTTGGATCGAAAAGCTGGGAAAACCGGAAAAACAGGGTAAGCAGATCCGTCGAGGATATTGCCCAGCGCCTGGTGGCGCTTTATTCAAAACGAAAGGCCGCCCGGGGTTTCCCCTTCCCCAGGGACAGCGAGTGGCAGACCATGTTCGAGGCGGCCTTCCCCTTTGAGGAAACAGCCGATCAACTCCGCTGCGTGGAGGAGATCAAGGAGGACATGGAAAGCCCCCACCCCATGGACCGGCTAATCTGCGGCGACGTGGGCTACGGCAAAACCGAAGTCGCGATGCGGGCCTGCTTTAAGGCGGTAATGGGGGGGAAGCAGGCGGCCTTTCTCGCGCCCACCACGATACTCGCCGAACAGCACTACGAGAATTTTCAGGAGCGGTTTTCCCGTTTCCCGGTACGCATAGGGATGCTGTCGCGCTTTGTCGACAGAAAAAGCGCCCGGCATATTCTGGAACAGGTAAAAGAAGGGCAGATAGACATACTGATAGGGACGCACCGGATCATTCAGAAGGATGTTGTTTTTAAGGACCTGGGCTTTATGGTTATTGACGAGGAACAGCGTTTCGGCGTCAAGGACAAGGAACGCCTCAAGGAAATGAAAACCAACGTAGACTGCCTTACCCTGAGCGCCACGCCCATACCCCGCACCCTTCACATGAGCCTGCTCAAGATCCGCGACATGAGCCTTCTGGCCACCCCCCCGCGCAACCGGCACCCTATTGAAACCGTTATCGAGGAATGGAACGAGGAGCGTATCGCCCAGGCAATACGGAACGAGGTTGAGCGGGGCGGGCAGATATTCTTCCTGCACAACCGGGTGGAGAGTCTCAGGGAAACGCGCATACTCCTTGAACACCTGGTGCCGGAAATGCTGGTAGACACGGCCCATGGCCAGATGGACGGCCAGGAACTGGAGGACGTGATGCACCGTTTTATCCACGGGGGATTCCACGTGCTTGTCTCCACAACGATAATCGAAAACGGCATTGACATTCCCAATGTAAACACGATCATCATAGACCGGGCGGATATGTACGGGGTTTCCCAGCTTTACCAACTCAGGGGCAGAGTCGGCCGCTCGGACCGGGTGGCCTACGCGTACCTTTTCTACCCCAGGGACAAGGCCCTGAACGAGGTCGCCATGAAGCGTCTCCAGGTAATATCGGACTTTACCGAACTTGGCTCAGGGTTCAAGATCGCCATGAAAGACATGGAGATCCGAGGGGCGGGAAACCTTCTGGGCCGCGAGCAGTCGGGCGACATTTATTCCGTCGGCTTCGACCTTTACCTGCGCCTGCTCGACGAGGCCATACGCCGGCTGGAAGACGAACACTACGAGGCGGAAAACGAAACCCTGCTGGAACTGGAATACTCCGGTTTTATCCCGGACAGCTATATAGACGGCCCCCAGGAAAAAATGGAAGTCTACAAGAAAATCGCCGCGGTCAAAAACAAAGACGAACTGGAAGGCCTCCACGCCGAACTTCTGGACCGCTTCGGCCCGCTTCCCGACGAAGCCGCCTCCCTGCTTTCCCTGGCGGAAATCCGCATCATCTGCCGCGAAATTTCCGTCGCCTCCATGAAGGAACGCGCCGGCCAGGTCCGCGTGGAATTCGGCAAAGTCGCCAAACTTTCGATAGACCGGCTCCTGCGGCTTATGAAGGAAAGCGCCGGCAAAGTAAGGCTCGATCCCAAAGCGCCGAACGTGCTTATCCTGCACACCGGGAGCATAGGCCTCAAGGAAAAAAGCGAATTTATCCGCGAAAAACTGGCCGCCCTGGCGGGCTAAATTTCCGGCACGGAAAAAACGCGCCTATCCAGTTAGATCACTTTAACAAATTCCCCCAAAATACTTGACAGTATTATACGCCGGATATATAGTACCTGTTAGATTTTACTAACTCGTATACGGGGAAGATCCAATGAAAACAGAATCTATGCCCAATGCCGCCGCAACGGCGGGGGCGCAAAATCCCGCGGCCCGGCCCCGCAAGACCGGCATGGCCCGGCTCTGGGAACTGGCGTTCCGCAAAAAAATTCTGGTTACGGCGGCCTGCGTATTTTCGGTGGCCAGCACAGCCCTTTCGTTCAGCCCCTTTATCGCCGTCTACTACATTATCCGGGAACTGGTGATCCACTTCGCCGATTTGAGCGGCCTTGACCGGGCCTCTATGTTCCGCCTGGGCTGGCTTGCCGCGGGCGGCGCGGCGGCGGCGATCTTCCTCAATTTTATCGCCCTCATGTGTTCCCATGTGGCGGCCTTTACCACCCTCTACGGCCTCAAGCTGGAATTTACCCGCCATATCGCTTCTTTGCCCCTGGGTTTCCACACGGAAAATTCCACCGGCAAGCTGCGGAAGGTGGTGGATGAAAACATCGAAAA
>JAIRYB010000203.1 GCA_031267955.1 Spirochaetaceae bacterium
ATGAACGGCAGGGGTTATTTCAACTTCCGTTTCCACTGGAGGGCGGATACCAACTGGGGTATAGGATATCTGGCTATCCAGAGATTGGAGAGAATGGGGAACGCAAAGAATCCGGTAGGGCCGGTAATTGTCCTTCTTAACGCGAAAGCGGACCATAGTAATACTCCTGACAGGGCAGGCGGCGCTACCCAGTCCAGGCTTGGCGCGATTTACGATACCCCCAACGGCATTGATACCGGTACCAGCGGGTCCATAAAGGGCGAAGACAGGTCCTTTAACGACTGGCAGCGTAACTGGCTTGGCCTGCGGGATCCTGCTACCGGCTGGCAGACAAACATAAACCCCAGCGGTACGCTTGATCCCAACCAGCCGGTGTACAGGTCCGGCAAGGGGTACTATAACGGCAGGACTACGCCGTGGACAACCAGCCACGCTGATACCGCGGCCAACAGGGAGTACAGCGCCCACCGGGCGGTAAACAACCCCGGCCGGCTCTACACCACGGGCGTCATTTATAAAGCGCCCGCGTCTTCGGCAATTACAGCCGACCCCTATGTTTTCGATAAAAAATACGCCGATCTGGGTGCGGGCTTTGAAACCGGCGAGTACCGGGTATACCTCCGCAAAGGTTACGATTCCCTGTATAAAACGGCCGGCGTCGGCGATGCCCGCCAGTTAAAGATGTACCGGTATTATGAAGCCTCTTTTGACATCTTCATCTATCCGGGCGTTGTTACCACGGCTGTTTACCGGGATGTTCTCAAATCGACGGAAGGCTCTTTTGCCTATACTCCCATACCCCAGGCCGCCTACGGCAGGCTCGTGGTAATAAACAACCCGTCCAATGCCAGTGACGCTAATACGGTCAACGCCATACTTCTGGACAAGGCCGGGTATCAGAGTTCTATGTCATACTCGCTGCTCCACGAGGTTCAGCGTTATCAGGCGGCGGTGTCCACCACCCCGACTAATATGGCTGCCTACCCCACGAATCTTGCCTACGGCAGCAAGTGGGGGCTAATGGCGCCCCTTAACAGGGGCCAGATGCATACCTTTATCCTGCCGCCCGGCGGCTACCGTATCGGGGTACGGAAGTCGGGAGACGCGCAATGGTACGGTGCAAGCGCCGCGCAATGGTTCCCCGTCATAGTTGGGGAAGGCGAGACCGTGTACCTGAGCTTCCTGGGTGCCAAGTTGTCCCGCTAGTTCTCCTTGCCCCCCGGCTGCGGCCGGGGGTTTTCACATCCTATCCGGCCACAGGGGGAACCCTGTGGCCTTTTGTTTAAACCCGCAGGGCTTGGCGCGCGGCGGGAATCCCCGGGCAGGGCAGTGTAGAATAAAATCCGGGACTGTAGTATACTTCCATACGCTGCGGTTTTTACCGTAAAATTAAAAAGTTAGAGAAAGATAGTGAAAGATCTGGGTGAATTCGGCGCGTCGGTTTCGGAATACGAATTGTTCTCTTTTCTGTTTGACAAGATAATCAGCCGGGAGATCACGACATTTTCGGCCCTGGCCGAATTCGCCCTGCCTGTTTTAAAAGACCCCCGGACCCCCGGCCTTATGACGCGCGCCTTTGAGCTTATCAAAAAACTCAACTGGGGGTTTTTCGCCCAGATGTCGCCGGTAACCCACAAGCGGCTCTGGAAAGAGCTGGTGGTCCCGCACCCGAAATTCCCGGCAGCCGGCGACCTTAAACGGACGCTTTCCATATCCAACCTCTACGTGGGGATGATGGATATCCACGGGTATACAAAATTCTGCCAGGAATCCCGGAAGAACCTCTCCATGCTCCACACCCTGGACCGGGCAATCAACAATGAAATCCGGGAAATTACCGGCAAATGCCAGTCGGTAAGCAACCGGGAACGGGGCGACGAGATTGTGGTTGTGGCGGCCAGCGCCACCGACGCGCTTACCACGGCGCTCTGCATCATGGACTATTTCGGCGGGACCAATGTGGTGGGCGATCCCGCCATCAATACCAAGCGGTCGGGGGACGCCTCCTTTCTCCCGGATTTCAAGCTTTCCGCGGGCATAACCGGCGGGAATACATCCAGCCCCCTTATTATCACCGAGCAGGGGGCTTTGGCCGGTTTCCTCCTCAATTCCGGCGCGCGGCTCCAGATGCGGGCCAACGAACTTTCTTCCAAAGACAACCGGATCATGGTGACCAAACAGGTCCAGATGAGCTATGTAAAGGAGAACAGCGGCCCGGAAAAATGCGTTATTTTTAAAAACAATACGATTTACTTTCTCGATACCGGGCTTATAGAATTCAAGGGGGTGCTGCTTCCCACCTGCGAGGCGGTTTTTAAGCCCGAAGAACGCTACAAGGAAAAATTCAGCGCGGCCCTTACAACCCTGTTCGGCACGGTGCGGGAAAACAACTGGGAGCAGAAAACTTTCGCGGATCTTCTGAACCTGCTCAGTACGGCGAGCCTTGAGATGCCGCCTTTTTTTGTGGAGAACAGGGGGCCGGCCAACGGGTCGGGCGAGTACACCTACGAGTATGTCCGCACGCCGGGCCCTTCCGGCAGCGCTGTTGACAATAAAACATTTTCCGGGCTGTGTAATATGGCGCGGAAATCCTATATCATAAACGATGATTATACCGAAGCTATCGGCCAGCTTCACAACCTTATCAATATTGTAAAGGCTATTCCTTTTTTTGACCGGCTGATTCTTGACTACGCCAGGGGGATTGCGGAAAAATACGATCTTCTGCTCCGTGACTACCAGGCCGCCATTGAAAAAGAGATCGACGAAAAGGCGAACGCTATCTTTAACGGGGATCATCTCAGGGCGTACAGGGCGGCGAAGAACGCCGTGCAGATCTTCGAAAAACTCAAGGCCATCGGCCGCAAAAGCCCGGCGCTTACCAAGAAAAAGGCCTTGTGGTATAACCTTATCAAGGCGAACTCGGACAAGCTGGCCCTTACGCTGTATTCGGGAAAAAAATGAAACTAATGCGGAATATCGGCATTATGGCCCATATTGATGCCGGGAAAACCACCACTACCGAGCGAATCCTCTATTATACCGGCAAAAGCCACCGGATCGGCGAGGTTGACGACGGGGAAGCGATCATGGACTGGATGGAGCAGGAGCAGGAGCGGGGCATTACCATCCAGAGCGCCGCCACGACCGCCTACTGGCAGCGGGGCGGGGAAGAAAGCGCCGGTTCGCAAAAATACCAGATCAACATTATCGACACTCCCGGCCATGTTGATTTTACCGCTGAAGTTGAACGGTCCCTAAGGGTGCTTGACGGGGCGGTGGCTATCTTCGACGCGGTACGCGGGGTAGAGCCGCAGACGGAAACTGTATGGCGCCAGGCCGAGCACTACAAGGTTCCCTGCATCGGCTATGTAAACAAGATGGACCGGCTCGGGGCGGATTTTTTCCAGGTTTTGGAAGATATTACGGTAAAGCTCGGCGTCACGACCGCGGCCATCCAGATCCCCATCGGGAAGGAAGGCGGTTTTGAGGGGATTATCGACCTTATCGGGATGAGGGAGATACGCTGGGACGCTGGAACCGGCGGGGAAAAGCTGATCATAAGCCCGGTGGCCGCCGGCAGGGAGGCTCTTGCTTCGGAATGGCGGGAAAAACTTATCGATATGATTTCGTCGGTTTCCGACCCGCTTACTGAAAAGTACCTTGCCGGGGAGGAACTGGAACCGGCGTTTATCCGCGCCGAACTGCGCGCGGCCGTGCTGGAGAGGAACCTTTTCCCCGTGCTGGCCGGGGCTTCCAGGCGGAACATGGGGGTGCAGCCGCTCATTGACGCGGTGGTGGATTTCCTCCCCGCGCCGGACGAGGTTGCCCCGGCTGTAGGCCACAACCTCAAGAAAGATGAGGAACTGCGTATCCCCTGCGATCCTGGCGGGCTGCCGCTGGGGCTGGTGTTCAAGATTCAGAACGACCGCGAGGCCGGGAGCCTCTGCTATGTACGCATGTACTCGGGCGTTTTAAAGCCCGGGACAGCGGTTTTCAACGTGGGGAAGAAGAAGCGGGAACGGGCCAACCGCATCCTGCGTATGCATTCGAATAAGTCCGAGCCGATGGAAGAGCTTGCCGCGGGCGATATCGGCGTGGTGATAGGCATGAAGCTTGCCCAGACCGGGGACACAATCGGAAGCGAGGGCTGGCCCGTGGTGCTGGAAAAAATGCAGTTCCCCGAACCTGTCATCTCCGTGTCCATAGAGCCGAGGACCATGTCGGAGCAGGAAAAGCTCAGGGAAATTCTGGCCCTGCTGTCAAAGGAAGATCCTACTTTTACCACCAGGGAAAACGAGGAAACCGGCCAGCTTATTATTTCCGGCATGGGGGAGCTGCACCTGGATGTCCTGGTGACCCGCATACTCAAGGAGTACAATGTAAGCGCCAGGGTGGGGAATCCCCAGGTTACCTATAGGGAATCGATCAGCAGGGCTGTCGAACATACAGAGGAATTTTCCAGGATCATTGCCGGAAAGGAAAATGCCGCCGCCCTTACCCTCAGGGCGGAGCCTCTGGAACGCGGGGTCGGCAACAGGTACCGCTGCGAGGCGAAAAACAAGGACATTCCCGCCGCGATTTACGAGGCCATTGAGCGGGGCGTGCAGGGCGCTTTTTCGTCGGGGATCGTGCTGGGCTATCCCAGCATCGACGTGGGCGTTACCGTCACGGACCTTAAGTATTCCGAGCTGAGCGGCACTGAATTCGCCTATGAAGCCTGCGCCAGCATGGGCGTTGACGAAGCCTGCCGCGAAGCCGGCCCCGTGCTGCTCGAACCAATTATGGCGGTGGACCTGGTGTCGCCGAAAGAATTCGTGGGCGAGGTGATCGGCCTGGTAAACCAGCGCGGGGGCCAGGTGATGAGCATGGATTCGAAGCCCGCGGTGGATGAGGTAAAAGCCCTGGCGCCCATGGCGAAAATGTTCGGCTTTATGACCTCTCTGCGCAGCGTAAGCCAGGGCCGGGCGACATT
>JAIRYB010000219.1 GCA_031267955.1 Spirochaetaceae bacterium
CCCTCTTCGGCCTGCTTCATCGACGAAAGTATTCCGCCTTTAAGGGTACAAAAACCCGCCTGGGCCGGGAGCTTCCCGCCTCCGGTATCGTGTTTTTCCCCCCGGGGGCTCCGGCCCGAAATAACCGTAAAGGGCCGGCGGTAGCAGAGGCTTTCCTTCACGAGTTCTTCCCCGGACCTGCCGGCCCCGACCGGAGAAACCGCGAATGAGATGCGGTGGCATCCGGTTTCCGGGGTGGGATCGGGATCAACGGCGCCGCGGATCAGGGTAAGGGCAAGGCTGTCGTCCAGACAGCGGAAACCGTACTTGTCCAGGGAAAAAAGGGCCGCCGATGATTTGCCGCCGGGGTTCCCGGCAAGGACAAAACTCTCCGCCGGAAGGTCCATGTCCGCGGCCTTCCGTTTCGTAAGGCCGAAGGGTATGTCAAAAAGGTATTCGGGTTTGTAGTCCAGGGCAAGACGGAAATGCAGGTTCGGCACGCCCCGGTCTTCGGCGCCGAATTCCCTCCAGTCGCAGGTAACATCGTAGCGGAGAAGTCTGGAACCCGCTTCCAGAGAGACGATGACTTTCAGCTTTGAACCGCTGCCAAAGGGCGCCGTAAGCTCAAAGGCGTTTTTCATATCCCCGGAGGAGACCGGGCGTATTTCAATATCCCTGTTGATGTCCTCGATTTTTTTATAGCGGCCCGTGAACCAGGCGGTCATGCCGGGCTTCCAATCAGTTACCCCTTTGTAGCGGCCCTCTTCGGCCAGTCTGAACACGCCGAAACCGCCCCCGGGGGGCGCAAGTTCCGCGCCGGTCTTTTTGTCGATAAACGAAGCTACGGACCCGTCCAGGGGGTTAAGCCCGGCCCTGATATATTCGTTTTCCAGGATAAACCTGTCGGGATGCTGCACCCTCATGTCATTGACAAAAACGGAGTTCCGGGAATAGTCCGGTTTTTCATCAACAATAATCGTGGTGTATCCGCAGGAAGGAACCGGAACCTTTACAAGAAGGGTGTCAAAATGGTGCCCCCAATAATCCCCCGATTCACCGCGCTGGAGGGGCAGATTTTTTCCCGACACCTCTTCCGCCGCGGCCTGGGCAATATCGCCTTCATAATCCCAGATCGTTACGAAAGCCAGTTCTTCCCTGTCATAAGGAAGGGGGTTGAACACATGATACGCCCGGCGTTTGCCGGCGCCCCTTCCGGTTTGGCCGTACCCCGCGCCCGCGCCTTCCCCCCGGGATTCCTGTATCCCCCCGGTTTCGGGGAAAAGACCCTCAAGGCCGATCCTGCCGGCAACCGCTTCCAGGGCCAGCGTCCTGGCCGATTCGGCCGCGGCAAAGACCTGCTGGTAAAGGCCCGAAGCGTATTCCCTGGTCTCAGTAACCCCGGACCCGGGAATTATATCGTGGAACTGATTGAAAAGGGTCTTCCGCCACGCTTCGGCAAGAAGTTTACCGGGATAGGGATGATCCGCCCAGAACAGGGCCGCCCCCGAATAGAACTCCCCGTCGGCCAGAAGGCGCTCGGCTTTGCGGTTCCCCGCCTTGATCCTCGTCTGGGTGGTGTAGCAGCCGTCGCAGAGAAAGTTGATTTCATCCTTGATGAGGGAAAGCTTGTCCCGGCTCTTTTCCAGAATTTCAAAATAGTCCCTGAGACGGCCGAACCTGAATGCGGGGTACAGGGGCCAAGAATCCATTTCGATAAGGCGGCTGATATCCCGCCTGGTGGGGCCGCCGCCGTGATCGCCCACGCCGTACACCCTGGGTATGACCTTTGTTCCCGTAAGGCGGGCAAGTTCCGGGGCGTAATCGGCTATGGTATGGTCGATATCACAGTTGTACCACCACGGTTCGGTGAGGACGAGGAGTTCCTTTCCCGACGGCGACTGCCAGCGGTAGGCAACCTTGTCGCCCACATGGCCCCGGCAATGGTAATAATATTTAACGCCGCCGGAGGCGCATATTTCCGGGACGCTGCGGTTATGGCCGAAGGTATCCGGTTCAAAGTCTATGACCAGATCGTCCCGGGGAATGCCGAAGGTTTCGGCGAAGTATTCCTTGGTGTACAAAAGATGCCGCGTAAGGCTCTCACCGGAGGGCATGTTTTTATCCGTTTCGACCCAGGTGGAGGCCAGCACCTCCCAGCGGCCTTCCTGTACCTTTTGCCGGATCTTCTCAAAAAGACCGGGGGCGTATTCTTCGACAATTTTATAAACCGACGCCTGGGACTGGGAGAAGGTGAAGGAGGGGTATTCGTCCATCAGGCGGAGCATGGTTTCCATGGTGGCCAGCGTTACCGAAACGGTTTCGTTGAAACCCCACATCCAGTTCATGTCGATGTGGGCGTGGGCAACACAGATATGCTCAAAACTCTTCGCCTCGGATGCCAGGGAGGAAAGGGCCTGTTCAGCCGCCGTTACCGCTTCCGCCGTGGTACAATGCCGGGCCGCTATATCCGCCGCCAGTTTCCCCGCGGCCTCCGTAATAAGGCCGTCGTACTTCCCCCCCAGGGAATCCGAAAGGGCGCTGAGGAAACGGAGTTCCCCGTGGATACGGTAAAAATGGCGGTTGAGGGATTCCTGCTTCTCGAAATTCCGCAAAGCCCCAAGCTGGCGGTAGTTCAGGTTCTTCTTTAACATAAAGGTCCTCCTGCCCCATCAGCCTACCCCAGAGATTGACTTTGGGAAAGGCGGCCGAAGGCAGGATAAACACAGAGGTCCTGTTCCGGGCGCATTTCCGGCCTTGCAGGCCGGAAACCGGGCTATCCGCTTCAATTCCTCGCCTTTACCGCAGGTAAAAGCCTTTACCTGTGGTAAAGGCTGTGGTATTTCCGCTTCTATCCCTTGCGCTGCCCCAAAACGACATCCCTGTCATTTTGGGGTTTGGGGTTTTGCTGCGCAAAACCCCACAATTTTATCACAACCGGCGTCCATGCCGGCTTTTTCGCTACACACATATAACATAGCGCCCGCCGGGGACGGTGTCAAAGGAACATCTGTCGCCGTCAAGATCCACG
>JAIRYB010000237.1 GCA_031267955.1 Spirochaetaceae bacterium
CCCCCCCCCCCCCCCCCCCCCCCCCCCCCCCCCCCCCCCCCCCCCCACTGCTAATTCTTTATGGTACAAGGAATTATAAAACATCCGCGAACCGCCTCCGTTTTTTTGGGATTTTTGCACTAAAATCCCGAAAAATTGCGCTAAAGCAAAAATTCATGCTGAATCTTAGAAAAAAGTATACATAGCCGGGAAATTTTTGTCAAGGAAAATATCAGAATGCGCGATAAACGCATAGAAATGAACTGCCCCGCAGGGCGCTAAGCCTGACCCGGAAAAATAAGCTCAGACAGACGTTCCCGAAATTCGGTGCCAGGCACCAAAATCGGCAGGGACGCCGTTTTCCGGCGCAGCCGGGCCGGCAGGACGCCGGCTGCAATAGATCCATGAGTTTTTGCAAAGCAAAAACTCAAAGCAATGAAAACGGCACGATGCCGTTTTTCAGCAGCGCAAGGTATAGAAGGGGGCGCGGAGCGCGCCACCGCAGGACCGGCCGGAGGGGCGGTCCGAGGAGGCCGGAGCGGGTACCGCGGAGCCCCGGATAGCCCGGTCCCCGCCGGAGGCGGGGATGCGCCCAAAACCGGGACGGAAATTTTTATGCGTTTATCCCGGTTTGTTCCGGGTTTAGCCTGGGCTGCGGAAGGGCTATGTCCGGCCCGAGCCTATTGGATTGCCTCAAGCCAGGCGCCGAAAACCCACCCGTCCGCCGGTTCCGTGATGCGGTACCACCGCGCCGTCCGGCCGCCGACGTCGAATTCATCGGATGTTTCCTCAACAGCACGGAGCTCTGCGGCATACTCAAGCCGGACAACCACAGGCGACGAGGCATCCGGGCTTTCGCGCACATGCGCGTCATCATCGATTACCATGAACAGCGCATCCGTTTCCCGCGCCGGGACGGCGGAATCGGGCGCCGCAAGGGCCAGTATATCTTCGGCAAAAATTGATTCGGGATAATCGTAAAGCGCGGAATCAAGCAAAGCCTGGCGGCGGTTCCGCTCCTTGTCCGGATCCAGGGTCTCGGCGGTTTGCAGCAGGATGGAAGACTGCACGTCCACATCGTTATAGGAAATCGCGGAGGTTTTGATAAATAAATTTCTGCGGTAGACCTCGCCTACAGGGTCGTAGGCATCCATCCTGATAAAGCCGTCTCTTTCGGTTTCGGGGAACACGCCCAGTACGGTCTTGCGGGGCAGGATATAATCGCTGGCGTCAATATTCCTCGGTGTCCGGTAAAGGTTCGCCCTTTCATCGGACACAACCGCCAAAACGCTGCCCACGGTCGTCTGATTCGCGAAAACCAGCCCCTCCGTGCCGGTGTCCCGCCTGACTTGGTAGTAATCATACACCGCTTTGGTGTAGGGGTCTGTCGCCTTCCTCGTTTCCGCCGCGGTCAGCTGTAGTTTTTCGCCGAGCGAAAGAGGTTCGGCGGCCCTGAGAACGTCCGTCTCGGCCCCGGTATCCTTGCCGGCCTCAAAGGTATAGAGCCACCTCCCGACGCGCAGCGGGTACCCGGAACCGGCCGCAGCCGGGGCTTCGGGTTCTTCAGCGGCAGCCCTCGCGTCCGCCGTTGCCGCCGCTGTTTCCGCAGGCTCCTTGTTTGAACAGCCTGCCGGTAAAAGAAGGGCGCCTATTATAGCGGAAAAAAACAAGACATATTTACCCATTTTTATACTCCTTTAAATACCGCTGGTTGCAGAGTATATACAAAATATCGAAAAATAACAATACAATGAGCGGAGGAGCGATAAGCACATAGGCGGATAAGCGGAAATCGCGGGCGCTTTTAATTAAAGGGGGCTGGTAATTTATGGGAAAATATGTACAATATAGTATACGAGTCTTTTTTGGAAAACCCGAGGGGTCTTGAAAATTGAGGGAGAGGGTTTGTGTATGAAGAAAACTCTGATCGCGGCGGGATTTTGGCTGTTCATCGCGACGGCGGGTTTCGGGCAGGCCCGGTTTGTTTACGGAACCGGGGTGGGAAGGTCCTTTGAGGAAGCTTCCTACAGATCCGTCGGCCTGGAAGAGGCGCTTCTATCCTATACCATCGAAAAATTTAAGGTTGTCGCTTCGATCCTGTACTCCGGCTACAACAATACGGGCCGGTTTGAGACTTTTATGGTCCGCGATCCTTCCTGGGCGTTCAGTTCCAACATAGTACCGGTGTTTTTTATGGAATTAAAGGGCAGGCTGGACACCCGCTACACTGATTTGGTTAAAAATTCCGGGTACGGCGGGATGGTGTCGGTCCTGTACATACGCAGAAAGGTATCCGGCGAGGAAGACGCGGGTATTAACACCGAATTTATCATAGACGCCATCCGTTTCCCGTTCACGCCGGTACAGTAGGGCGGCAGGCGCGATAAGGCTGCCGGATACAGCGGGCCGGCCGGCACAGCGGGACGGTCAGCGGGGCGGGGGAAGCGGCTCGGTTCCTAAAATGAAGCGCTCGACAAGGTCCGCGATGCCGTCGTCATCATTGGTCCTGCCGGTAACAAGGCAGGCGCTTTCCTTGAGCCGCTCGTCCCCGTTCAGCATGGCGACCCCGTAACCGGCCCAGCGGATCATGGCCTCGTCGTTCATGGAATCCCCCACGGCCATCACCTCTTCCCGTTTGACGCCGACGGCTTCCGCTACCTTTGCCAGCGACGTGCCCTTGTCGATCCCCGGCGGCAGGATCTCCAGGAAGTACGGCTTGCTGGTAAAAAGCGTTACATCGTCGCCTATATACGAACGGAAAAGGTCTTCCAAAGGCCGAAGTATCATCGGATCGCCGGGGATGAGCAGCCTGTAACAGCCGTCCCTGATTTTTGCGCGGAAATCTTCCAGAACCACCTGCCTTAGCCCGATAAGCTTTTGGGCGTAATCGTCAAATTCATTTTTCCGGGAGACGTACAGTATAGCCCCTTCGTATATCTGTACCGGGAAACCTTCGGCGCTGGCCAGATCGTAGGCGATCAGGGCCGCGTCGGGGGGCAGGCGCGCTTCGAAAACCAGCTTTCCGGTATGGCTTTCCTGGATAAGCGCCCCGTTATCGCAGATCAGGTACCCGGGCCGCTTGTGCAGCCCCAGCTGCCCGCTGAACTTTTCCATTGCCTGGGGTATTCTGCCCGAGGCCAATACCACGCCGACGCCGGTTTTTATCGCTTTTTTGATAATGTTCCGGGTATAAAAGGAAATGGTAAGATCCGAACGCAGAAGGGTATCGTCCAGATCAAGGGCAAGCAGGCGGACGGGAACAGGCTTCATGTAGTAATCATAAACCCGCGCCCCCGGATTTTTCAATAGCAATATTCCTGCTTATCTGATATAATAATTTCATGGGTATCACCTATGTTTTTGTGAACCAGAAGGGGGGGGTCGGGAAGACTACATCGGCGATCAATATCGGCGCATATCTTGCGGAACAGGGAAAATCGGCGCTTTTGGTGGATTTTGATTCCCAGGCGAACCTTTCCAGCGGCATCGGGATAAGGAACGCCAGGCCGGGGATCTACGAGCTTATTTCGGGAAAGGCTTCCGCCGAACAGGCGATCAGGCAGACCGCGACTCCCGGCCTGTCGGTAATTCCCGCCAGCATCGATCTTTCCGGGGCGGCTGTCGAGCTTATCGGGCAGAAAAACCGGGATTATTACCTGAAAAACGCCCTGGCCCCGGCAAAGGAAAAATTCGATTTCCTCCTGATCGACTGCCCCCCCTCCCTGGGGATACTTACGCTGAACGGCATGACCGCCGCCGACGCGGTGCTGATCCCCATGCAGTGCGAGTATTTTGCCCTGGAAGGCCTTACCCTGCTTCTCAAGACAATACAGCGCATCCAAAAAAGCCTGAACCCCGGCCTTGCTATGGGTGGCATCTTCTTTACTATGTACGATCAGAGAACCCGCCTTGCCCAGGAAGTGGTAAAGCGGGTCAGCGCCTATTTTAGGGACAAAGTTTTTACCACGATTATCCCGAGGAACGTGCGCCTTTCCGAGGCCCCTTCCCACGGCCTTCCCATATCCAAATACGATCCCCAAAGTTCCGGGGCCCTGGCCTATAAAAGCCTTGCCCGGGAGGTGGCGCAGCGTGGCCTTAAAGCATAGCCCCCTTGGAAAGGGCGTGGACGCCCTGTTCCCCCCGGACGGCCAGGAAGATTTTGCCTATAACGAAAACGCCACGCCCGGCGCGGAAATCCCCGACCCGCTCGAAGCGGATACCGGCGCCCTCCCCGGGACGGGCGCGGCAAAAGACGGGGTCATCGTAGTCCCCCTGGACAGGATCGCCGCCAACCCCAGCCAGCCGCGCAAGGATTTTGCCGAAGACGGCATGAAGGAACTGACGGACTCTATACGGGAACACGGCATTATCTCGCCGCCCATTGTGGAAGAAACCGGGGACGGCGCCTACATGATTGTTATGGGCGAGCGGCGTATCAGGGCGGCAAGGGCGGCCGGGCTTACCGAGGCGCCGGTGCTTGTCCGTTCCTATTCCGAAGTAAAGCGGATGGAAGTCGCCCTTGTCGAGAACATACAGCGGGTGGACCTGAACCCGGTAGAAGAGGCAATGGCCTACCGCCAGCTTATGGAACTTACCGGCCTTTCCCAGGACGAGATGGCCGCCCGTGTCGGGAAAAACCGCAGCACCGTGGCCAACACCCTAAGGCTGCTCAGGCTGCCTCAGCCCATGCTGGACGCCCTGGTGTCCGGCCTTCTGTCCCCGGGCCACGGCCGCGCCCTGCTTTCCGTGGCGGAGGGGGCGAATCAGGAGGCCCTTTTCCGGGAAATTACCGGCAAGGGGCTTTCAGTGCGCGAGGCGGAGAAGCGGGCCGCGGCCCTTAACGCCGGCCAGGGGAAAAGCTCCGTGGAGGTCCACATCCTCAACAGGGATCCCCCGCCCTCCCGCGACCCGGAACTGGCCGCGATGGAGCAGCGTTTTATCGACACCCTGGGAACAAAGGTGGCAATCAGCGGGGATCTGGAAAAGGGGACGATCAAGATCGATTACTATTCGATGGACGACCTGGACCGGCTGCTGGGCATACTGGGCGGCCCGGGATAAGGGATATCCCTGAAAGGGGTTTTCAAAAAGCCATTCTTAAAACCGGCTGAACTATCGTAACTATTCAATCGTAGCGCGATTTCAGAACCTTTCTTGTTCTCTAATGCTTTTACAAAGGGGGCTACCGCCCCCTTTCGCTCCCAATCGGCTCATTTCGGGGCTAAAAGCCCCTTCATTCCAC
>JAIRYB010000051.1 GCA_031267955.1 Spirochaetaceae bacterium
GAAATACAGCGAACTATAGACAGAAACCTGTAAGTTCCTTATAGTTTGATTAAGGATGAAACGGTTTTTTCAACTGTCTTTTTTGTTTCTTTTGCCTCTCGCGGGGGCTTTTTCCTATCCCGATTATTTTGTGTCGCTCCGGGACGCGGTCTATGCCCAGGAATTAAGCGCGGACGGGCTTGCCCCCCTGTACCGGGAAGCGCTGGGCAAAGCCAGGGAAAGCCTTGTGGGGGAGGGGCTCTACATCATGCTATCCCGATGCGAATATATGATGGGAAGGGCCTATCAGTATGAAGAGCGGAAGAACGAAGCCGCCGCCCGGTATGAAGAGGGGATTTCCTGGGCGGAAAAGGCCCTGAAAGAGGGGGAGAGCTCCACCGGCTGGCAGATGCTGGCGGAGAATATTTCCCAGTCCTGCGCGGTCAAGCCGGTTTCCTATGCCCTGGCAAACGGGCTAAAGGTAGAGCGGTACGCGAAAAACGCCTTGAAACTGGACCCCCGTAACGCCGCGGCCCTGTATATGGTAGCGGCCCGCTGGGTTTTTGCCCCATCGCCCTTTAACAACTACAAAAAAGGCGCTCAAATGATGGAAGATATTATTACCCAGGGGAGCATGGAGCAGGACGACCGTTTTAATGTATATTCCGCTATCGGGTACGCCTATCTCCAGCAGAAAAAATACGCGGAGGCAAGGCCCTGGCTTCTGAAATCCCTGGAAGTATACCCCGCCAATAAATACGTAAGGGGCCTGCTGGAAAAATCCTGAACCAGCAAAAAACATGTTAAGCAGCATTGCGGGGTTTCTGAGCCATATCTATTATCCTGTTCTAATAATCGCTACATGCTATTTTTTTCTCCTGTCCCTGGCAAACCATTACGAGATGTGGCGTTTTACCATGGCCCCTGAAATTTTCGACGGCCCCCTGGTTTCAGTTTTGATCCCCGCCAGGAATGAGGAAAAACACATCGAACGGTGCCTCGATTCCCTTCAGAACCAGCTTTATAAAAACTATGAAATTCTGGTAATTAACGACAATTCTACCGACGACACCCTGAATATCCTGAACAGGATTGCCGCTGAGGACAGCCGGATCCAGGTATATAACGGCGACCCCCTGCCCGAGGACTGGTTCGGCAAGCCGTTTGCCCTGCACCAGCTGTCCCGGTACGCGAAGGGGGAGATACTTCTTTTTACCGACGCGGATACCATTCACAACCCGACCAGCATTTCCTGGGCGGTTACCAATATCACGGGCCTAAAGGCGGATATGGTTTCCGGTTATGTGGGCCAGATCTTTCTTAGTTTTGGAGAGGTGGCCACTGTACCCTTGATGTTTTTCCTTACCGGCTTTGTTATCCCCCTCTTTGTCAACCGTTTTACCAAACTCAGTTTTTTTTCCTCCGCCGTCGGCCAGTATATCGCCATCAGGCATAACGTGTTCAAAGCCATCGGCGGCTGCGAATCCTTCAAGAAAAAAACCAGCGAAGATATTTATATGGCCCGTTTTGTCAAGCAGCGGGGCTACCAGACCCGGTTTCTGAATGTCTCGGAGTACGTAAAATGCCGCATGTACAAGGGCTACCATGCTGCGGTTGAGGGGATAGGCAAAAACATTTTTGATTTTTTCGGAAAAAATTCCACCTTGCTTTTTGCGGTCGCCCTGGCGGTATTCTTCTTTCTGTTTTTCCCCTTCCCCCTGATGTTATTTTGCGTCGTCCGGGCAAGCCCCTGGATATTTCAAATTGTTGTGGTGAATATCCTCTATACCCTTACCTGGATATTCATGTTCCTCGGCCAAAGGCTCAACTGGTGGTACGGACTCCTGTGGCCCATCCTGTTTCTCAACCTTTTGTACGTAGCCGTCTGGTCCTGGTTCAGAACTATTTCCGGCCGGGGTTTTATCTGGAAAGGCCGCGTGGTATCCTGATGCCCTACAAACACGGACGCCCGGTAATCGACAGTTCCCTCCCCTTCAGACTCGCCACAGCCTGGACCTTTAACCTTGTTTTCCCCATCGCCCAGACGATCAATCTTATGCAGCACTCCACCCGGTACAAACACAGGTGGAAGCTTCTCCGGTACCGCCGGGCCATTACAGTTTCAAACCATACCACTTTTCTTGACCCGGTAAAAATAGCCGGCGCGCCGTATCCCCGGCTTATCTACCAGACCATGCTTGAGGCGACGGTGGAATTCCCCTTCCTCGGCACTTTTACCCGGCTCCTCGGCGGCGTCCCCATTCCCAGGGGAAAGACGGGCTACCGGAAAATTCTTGAATCTTGCGCCGCCGCGTTCAAGCACCGGCGCTATCTCCACTTTTACCCCGAGGGCGAATGTTTTCTCTACAGCCAGGAGATTCGGGAATTCAAGCCCGGCGCTTTCCGTATTGCCGCGGAACTTGATATTCCGGTTATTCCCCTGGTCACGGTTTTTTCGGAGGGTCTTTTTAAGCCATGGTCGTTTCCGGGCCGTTCAGTTCCCAAAGAAACCCTGGTGATCCTTGACGCTGTTCACCCGTCCCAATATACAAGGCGGGATAAAAGCGGGGATATTACCGCGGAATCGGTAAAGGAATTTGCCGAGGCGGTACGGCAGGTAATGCAAAAGGAAATAAACGCCCGGGGCGGTTCCACGGCCTTTTACCGGGGCAGGATGAAACGGATCAAGGGGCTGAACGACAGGTAGACGCCTGTAAAAGCGCCGGCGTCCCCCGCGTGACGTACATCATTGCCTTCATTGGAAGACCGGGTCCATATCCCGGAGCCCTGGTTCGTGGTTATATAGTTAGCAATTAGCGGGCGGCAAAGGCCGGCGGTTCCGGCTCCTTTGCTGCCCGCTCTTTGCAGGTCACGTCGAACCGGCAAAACCGGCGCCGGACATTTGCGCGATAGAGAATTTCTCACTGTCTGGCCGGAGAAATGGACTACTTCGCCCTGGAGACGGGTATGTCCGGGTTTTCCAGTGACAATGTCCGGCACGATCCGTTCCGGGCCGCCGGCTGCGCGCCGCCTTGACAGCGGCGTCCGCGTGTTCATAGAATTACCCAATTGTGAAACTTGTCGGCCCCGGTTTGCCGGGATTTTATGATCCGGCATCCTTGGCGAAACGGGTATCCGGGCTTTCCGGCAGGGAAGCGCCGGCGGCGGGGGATGCCGGGCCCTCAGCCTCCGTCCCTATGCCGCCCGCCGCGGCCCCGGCAAAACCGCCTGTTTTTAGCCTTGAACAGCTTGCCCGTTCCCTCGATCTGCCAAAGGACAGCCTTTCTTCGGCGCTTGTCGGCTTTGCCCGTGTTTTCGCCCTGCCCCTGCGCCCGGCGCTTTTTGCCCGGCTGAGGAAGGAGGCTCTGGCGCTGAAGGCCCGTCAGACAGGCGGTTCCGCGGAAACCGCGGCGCTGGCCCCGGCCGCTGCGGCGGGAAAGCGGGTGGCGCTCAGCCGAGAAGCCCTGGAGCGGTACGCGCGGGCCATAGACCCGGAAGATGAGGCCGCCGGGGAGGATTTGCGTAACGACGCGGAAGGGCGGCCTGTCGGGGAGGAAGGCGTCCCGTTCGGGGAAGGGGGCGGGGACGCCCCTGAGGAGCGGCAGGATCAGGCAGACGGGGAAGATTCGGCGCGGGCGATCCGGGAAATCCTGGAAAAAGCGCTGAAACAGTTCCGGGAAGGCGGCGGGACGGAGGAAAACGGGGATGAATCGCCGGTTTCTTTCCTTAACCGGCTGCCCGGCCGGGACGGCAATTTTTGGATGGTATATCCCTTCAAAATAATT
>JAIRYB010000092.1 GCA_031267955.1 Spirochaetaceae bacterium
CTGATAGAGCAGTACGATTCAAACGGCGATACCTGGAACGCCATCCCTGTTTCCCTGATTGGGGAAAATGCCGTTGCGGGGTCGCAGCGCGGTACGGTGGCGTTGCTGCAACGGACGACAGGGCTGGTCCGGCAGTCCGGTTTTCTGGACCTTCCCCCGGGCGAGTACCGTCTTACCGCCACAGTGTCCATGGACGGCCCCTACCCGCCGGTCAGCCGTACCGACATAGCCCACATTTTTTCCAACCTGACTACGCCGGCGCCCTTTTTCTACGGCTCCGGAGACCTTACCATTACCAGTTCCGGAATGGATTCAGGATCGGGTTTTATTACCCGCTTTAACTTTAGCCAAACCCCCGGCGCGGTTTCCATTGTCGGCTCGTCTCCGGGCCCGGACGGGACCCGCCTTATCATGGTGATGGTTCCCCCCGGTACTAATTTGACCCGCCTTAACCCGGTGGTAGAATGCGCCGAGGGGGCCTTTGTCGCTTCCCCGCCGCCCCTGCCCGATCCGGGGCCTGACGGCAAGCCCTTCTGGGATACCGGGGATTACAGCAGGCCCACTTCATGGACCGCGGAAGGAAAGAACGGGGTTACCCAGCAGTACACAGTGGTAGTTACCGAAGCGGCGGCCGGTGATTGTTTTATTACGGATATCGCTTTTCGGGAAACCGGCCTGGAATCGGCGCCGGATATTGATCAGGATGCCGGAACTATTAATGTCGTATTGCCCCACGGTACGCTTGCCGCTCATGCTGACTATGTATTGACGCCGGTATTTTCGTATCTCGGTACGGAGGTAAAACTCGCCGATAGTACCGCTCCTGATAATAAATCTGCCGACGTCAGTTTGTCCGGTACCATCCGGTTTATGAACGGTTCGCCGCCCGCCCGGCGGATTTTCCGGGTATATGCCCAGGACGGCGCGGCAAAACTCTATACGGTAACGCTTACGGAGGCGGCGGACCATGAAGCGGAAATCACCAAATTTGTTTTTGACAGCTATCCCGATCGCCAGGGCGTAATAAAACAGCCCAGCGGCCCCTCTTACGACGATGGAACAATTACCGTGCAGCTGCCCTATGGCGCCGGTTTTAGCGGCCTTAAGCCCCTGATCGCCTATAAGGGGAAACTGAGCCCCGCTTCCGGCGCGGAACAGAATTTTAACGTTCCGGTAGTCTATACCGTAAGGGCGGAAGATAATTCGATTACAAAAACATACAGGGTTACAGTTAGCGCTGACGGCCCCGATACCGATACGGGCATCTTCGATTTTGTCATCGCCAACGTGCCCAAGGCAAAAGTGGTTATCGGGACTAAGCCCAGGGCGGACGGGAAAATCCCCATCGTTGTGTCGGTGCCCTACGCGACTTCCCCTTTAACCGCCGACGGATCAAGGACCGATTTGACGAAACTGATCCCCAAGATCACTCTGTCAAGCAATTCAAGTAAATTTATTGACGGCGACGGAAATGACATCTCCCCGCCTAACGGCGCTACCGATACCATTCCTTTTGGCAATCAGAACGATTATCAGGAAGCAATTTATAGAATAAAAGCCCAGGCTGGCAACACCCAGGACTACGTGGTAATTGTCGCCCGGGACATTCACTATTATTACGTCAGCGCCTCGGGGGATGATAAGGACCCGGACTATTACAACGGCTCCGAGCAGGCTCCCTT
The DNA here is from genome assembly GCA_031267955.1 of Spirochaetaceae bacterium. Lineage (GTDB taxonomy): Bacteria > Spirochaetota > Spirochaetia > Treponematales > Breznakiellaceae > JAIRRR01. The sequence goes on from JAIRYB010000092.1 coordinate 1,683, forward strand.
TAAGACACTGGCCCACGCGGTGTACCAGGCGGTCATTCACAATGTGGATCACATCTACGTTATTGGGACTTTGAACGATACCAGCGAAGGCGGGGCCTGGGAAGATACCTCGGCCACCGTGACGGGAAACAGCGGAACATTCCGGCCAAACGGCGCTCCTTCTGTGGCCGGGGGGGGCAGTGTCTTCAACCTCAAAGGGGCCGGCAGGAACGGTACGGCGGCCTGGCCCGTTTACATCACCGGCATAGGTTCCAACGCCGTCCTACAGGGTACAAACAGCAAACGGGTAATTTCCATAACCGGCGGGGCCCATATCACCTTTGACAACATCGCCATACGGGGAGGGGGCGGGACTTCTTCTTACGCCGGGAACGGCGGCGGCATGTATATAGGCGAGAACAGCACGGTAATCTGGAAAAGCGGAAATATCACCGGCAGCCGGGCGCTTTCGGGCGGCGGGGTCTATGTGGATAACAGCGAATTTGACTTTATGACCGGCTCTATCAGTTCCAATACCGCCACAGGTTCCGCCGCTACCGACTTTACGACGGCCAGCCCTTCTGTCCAGGGCGGCGGCGGCGTATACGTGAACGGCGGCAACGGCTTGTTCTGGCTGGCAAACGGGGAAATCTCCGGTAACAGTACCTCCGGTTCCGGCGGCGGCGTCCTGGTGAACGGCTCGGATATACCGAACAATCCCGGACCCGACGGCATATCTGATAATTTTATCATGAGCGGGGGAGCGGTGAACAGCAACGTATCTACGGGGAACGTCTGGCCCCACGGCGGCGGCGGCGTGTTTGTGGCAAAAGGGGCGTTCGAGATGCTCAACGGACAGATAATGCACAACAAATCCACCCGCCAGGGCGGCGGCGTATTTGTCTGGTCCCGGAGTCTCTTCGATATGAGCGGCAATTCTTCCGTAACTGACAACGACGGCGTGGGAAGCTCGAAAGCTATCTGCAGCAGGGGTATTACTACCATGCGGGGCAACGCCCAGGCGGACAAGGTATATATCTGGAATTACTCAAAAGGAAGCTGGAACAATGGTTTTGGGGATGAGTTTACCCTTATGGAGGGGGCCAGAATTTCCGGCCTGGTTCTGGCCTTTGCGGACGATCCCCAGGACAACCGGAATTATATCAACATCGTACAGTCCGGGGGGAGCTTCTTTACCGGCGGGACCGATCCCATAACCAACATCGGCCTGGAAAGCCACCTTAACCCCAACGGTTCATTCGCCATTTCCGCAACCATAGACGGCGATTGGCTGGGTAAATATCTGATCAAAAACGGCGGCAACCTTATTCCCGCCGGCCAGACCGATGCGCCGATAGAGCGTTTCCTTCTGGGTACTTTTACCTACGGAGGCTCGCCCATGTCCCTGGGCGGCTATAAGCTTGATAATACCGGGAAGCTGGCAAAATAGCGGCCCCCTCTACGAAAAGCAAAAAGGAGTTGCTTGATGAAGAAGAAAATTTTACCCTTGGCTGCGGCGCTGTTGTTTTTCAGCATGACTCCTTTCCCTGCCGCGGCCCAGACTGTCGAAGAACGCGTTGAGACCGGGCGTTTCGGCGCTTCGGAACCGGCCGCCGGCAAGGCCGATTCCGGCGGCGGTGAAATTTACAGCCGCTGGCTCTTCCTGGGCGTCCGCGCGGGGCCGTCTCTGCGTATCTATACCCCGTCGGGGGATACGGCTTTTACCGGGGGCGATACCTACAGCGCTTCCCTGGAGGCGGGCGTTCAGGCAAGCCTTCAGATTGTCCCGTTTTTCAGCATCCAGGCCGAGGCGGTTTTTACCTGGGACAACGCCTCGAAATGGCAGTACTCCTATAACGGTAACGATCTTGACCGCTATGCCCGGACATTCGACGGGTTTTCCCTGCAATTCCCCTTAGTGGCAAAGCTGAATTTTTATCCCGGCAAATTCCGCGTATCCCCGTTTTTCGGCGGCTATTTTATCGTGCCCCTTGGAGAAATAAAAACGGACAGCCCGCAGGATGACGGGAAATCTTTTTCGTATTCGCTTTCGCCGCCTCTGGGCCTTTTGGGCGGTATCAGCGTAGGGTTTCCCCTGGGGCCGGGGATAATCTTCGCCGATATTCGTTATAGCGCGGACCTTGCGGAACCGGAATTGAAAGACAGCGGGGGGATTAATACCTACAGGCGGCATGGCGCCGCTTTGTCCTTCGGTTATGAATTTGGTTTTTTCAAAAAAAGGTAAACAGGAAGCGTAAAATGAATAAAAACAGATTTACAGGATGGCTTGCTTTTTCAGGGCTTTTGCTTATGCTTTTGTTTCCCCGCGATCTTTACGCCCAGACTGTTTCAGGGGCCGAAGGCTATGATTATGACGGCAAGGCCATTGTATCTATTCTTCCTTTTACCGGCGAGGAAAAGGCGGCGGCGGATTTTGATCGGGCCGTTGCCGGCGCGGTTATCAATCTGCAAAAGTACAGCAGCCGGATTATAAGCGCCGGGACCGTGGAAGCCGCCGGGGTCAGGGTGCCTACCGATATGCCTCCTGTCAGGGAACTGATCCCCGGCGCCCGTTATGCCCTTACCGGCGGGGTGTACCCCGGCAGTTATGAAACCGAGTATTACCTCCAGTTATGGCTGTGGGACATGAGAAATTCCACCATGATCTATACGGACGATCTGGTTTATCAGAATATCGACGAGGGCCTGCAGTCCCTTCCCGGGCTTGTGGAATGGCTTTTTTCCCATATCATCGAGGATACTGTGGAAGACGGGACGCCGCCGGAAAAAGCATGGGAAGACAAACTGCTCACTGCCGGTATACGTTCCGGCGTTTCCCAGCGCTGGTACACGGCGTCCGGGGAAACGGCCCCCGGCGCCCGCGCCCTTAATTTCGAGGGCGGTTTTTTCCTGTCAGTGCGTTTAAATTCCCTGTTTTCCATCCAGGCCGAGGCGGACTTTACTTTCGATAATCTGGTTTACCGGGGCGTAACCGATACCGGCGGGGAAGGGGCATACGATCCGGTTCTGGAGAACGAGAAATATACCGGTTATTCCCTGATGTTCCCGCTTCTCTTTAAGGCGAATTTCAGATTCGGCAATTTCCGCATTGCCCCCCTTGCCGGCATCTACGCGTTTCTCCCGCTTGGCAAAGTCTCTTACCGGAATCCGGCGGGGGAAGAAGATTCTTTTTCCTGGTCCGTTCCCGTACCGCTGGGCTATATGGCAGGTTTCGAGGCCGCGGTGAAATTCGGCCCCGGCTCTCTTGTTGCGGATATACGTTACGCCGGGGATTTCAGCGCGACAACTATTCAGAATACCGCGGGCGCGGGCCGGGAAGATATAAGCTATAAACGCAGAATACTGTCCTTTACCCTGGGTTATGCCTTTGGTTTTATCGATGTTGTAAAGAAACGGTGACTATAAAAGGGGAGATTTTATGAAACGTTTGAGTGCAATTCTGGCTGTCGGCCTGTTTTTTTCGGGTTTATGTTTCGCCCAAACCCAGACAGGCCCCGCTTCGTATAACGCGTCGAAAAGCGGCCTGACTATCTCGCATGCCAGCCTGTCTTTTTCCAGAAAAGTCAAAATTACCAATTTGCAGAACAACATGGAAGTGATCGCGGCAGTGGACGGCCGCATCTCACCCGGCGGCCCGGCCATTGCCGATATTTCCCGGGAAGCCGGCGACGTCATAGGAATGTCCCATACAGGCTATACCGTGGTGCGTATTGAAATTATCCCCCCGGAAGCCGCCCCTTCACAGGTTTCCGCGCAGCCTGTTTCGGAACCCCCCGAACCCCCGGCCGCCGCTCCGGCGAATCCGCCCCCTCCCGTAGCGCAGCCCTATCCGCCCGCTACCCAGGAACCCCGCGTCGAGACCATCCAGCTTATTTCTCCGTCCCAGCCCCAGATACAGCCCCAGTACATTGTGGTGCCTTCTTCCGCCCAGAATCAAAACTGTTTTTCCTCGCCGCTTTGCGTCGCAATCCTCGTTCTGCTTATTATCGGGGTGTTGCTCCTGGTGGCTATTCTTGTCCTGATACTGTGGATACGCCGCATTCCCTGGCTGCCCTGGTACTATCCGGTGTGGGCGCGCCGCCGCCTCCGCTACATGAAAAAGCGCGTCATTTAAGGGCGGACGTCCCTGGCGGCGCCAAGGTAAACCCGGTGGAATTTTCGCCCTTTTGATTCGAAAGTCTGGTTTAATACAGCGAAGCTTGCTCCTGGGTTCTTGATGCGCGCCTCCGGCCTTGCCCGCTTTGACTTCCGCGCTTCGCGTTTTTCTTTACGTTCCGGGAAAAGCCTCTTTAAGGCGCCGCGTTTTTCCTCTATACTGGGCTATATGGAAAGACAACCCGGCGCGCTAAGGGGCGTTAAAGCCCTGGCATTGGATTTGGACGGTACCGTACTGGCCCCCGGGGCGGTACTCAGGGAAAGGACCCTGAATGCCCTGACCGGCTGTATCGGAAAGGGCATACGGGTGATCTTCTGCACAGGAAGATCTCTGGATTCAACGGAGAAATTCCGCCGGGCGGCCGGCGCTGAAGGGCCCGTGGTGTGTTTTAACGGCGCCCTTGTGGCCGATATGCCGGACGGAAAAATACTCGGGGCTTTTTTCCTGGAACGGGAAACCGCGGAATTCTGCGTGGGTATCGCCCGGCGGGAAAATATCTACTACCAGATATATTTCCCCGCCGGAAACAGCGGGGCTGTTTCCGGGCGCCTTTTGCCCGGCGGCCCCCGGGAGATTCTGATGGCGGACAAAAACCGCGACGAGGCCGACGCTTACCGGAAACATACCGGGATTCAGGCGGTATTTGGCGATCTTGGGGAAGCCCTGTCGTCGCCGGGCTTTTCCGGCTGCATCAAAAGCATGTTTATTACTTCCCCGGAAATGATAAAAAAAATACGGCCCGAAATAGAGGAACGGTTCGGGAACAGTGTCTATGTTACCCAATCGTCCCCTGTTTTTCTCGAGGTGCTGAAAGCGGGGGTCTCCAAGGGGGCGGGGCTGCGTATCGCCATGGATCGCCTGGGGCTGGAAAAAGAAGATGTCCTGGCCTGCGGGGACGAGGAAAACGACCTCCCCATGTTTTCAGTAGCCGGCTTTTCCGCCGCGCCCGCCAACGCGAGGGAACAGGTCCTTGCCGCCGCAGCTTTCCGCTTTAAGGACTGCGCCGAAGAAGGCTTCGCGGAATTTCTTGAAAACTCGCTGTTATAAAGGCAAAACCCGCAAGCGCAAGCCCGCTACAAAAGCCAGCAGCGGGCAAAGTGGCCGCTTTCCGGGCCGCCTATAGCGCGGCGGGGGGGCGGGGCGTCAAAGCACCGCGGCCCGGCGGACGCGCAGCGGGGCGAGAATGGGCAGCCGGGCGGCGGCCTGAGCATATCCGGGTGGGAGCCTGGAATGGGTCCGGGTTTCCGCGCCGTATCCGTCTCCATGCCGGGCGTGGAATTGAAAAGCCCCAGGGTATAGGGATGGGAAGGGGCGTCAAAAAGATCGTCTACGGAAGCTTCTTCCATGATCATGCCGGCGTACATTACTATGGCGCGGGAGCAGAGTTCCGCCACCAGCCCAAGGTCATGGGTGATAAAGATGATTGACATACCGGCCTCTTCCCCGGCGTTTTTGAGGAGCCGGATTATCTGGCTTTGGATGGTCAGGTCCAGGGCGGTAGTGGGCTCGTCCGCGATGAGGATTTCCGGCCGGCATGCCAGCGCTATGGCAATCATGGCCCGCTGGCGCATGCCTCCGGATAATTCGTGGGGGTAAAAATGCCGCCGCTTCCCGCTGTCCGGAATTTGCACGCCCGACAGCAGGGCCGTTACCTGTTTGTCAATTTCTTTCCCGGAAAGAGCGCGGCGGAAAAGCCGCCTTCTTCCATGCCAGAGAAAAGGCGCGGGCCCGCCCGCCTTGCTGTCCAGGGCTTCAGGGTGGGCCGTGAACATCTCGCCCACCTGTTTCCCTATGGTCATAAGGGGATTGAGGGACGACACGGAGTCCTGGAAGATCATGGAGATTTTCTTTCCGCGTATTTTCCGGAGCGTCTTTTGGGGGGCGCGGGCAAGGTCCTCGCCGTGAAACAGCAGCTCCCCGCCGGTGATCTTTCCCGTGGCGGCAAGAAGCCCGAGAACAGACAGGGCGGTAACGGTTTTCCCGCTGCCGGACTCGCCCACTATACCCAGGGTTTCCCCCGCGCCCAAGGCAAAGGAGATCCCCCGTACCGCCCGGACTTCCCCGTCGGGGGTAAAGAAAGAAGTCCGGAGATCCCGTACCTCCAGTAACGGCGTTCGGGGAACCATCATTTTTCCGCTACCGGCGCGGGAATTTCAAATCCGGGCGCGTCCGTACGGCCCGCGCCCGAAAAGCCCTGTTCCCGCGCGGGTTTAAATCTCCCTCAGCCCGCCGTCGCCCGACCTGCCGTTCCTCTTGGCGGGTTTTGACCCTGACGGCTTTTTGGAGGGTTTGGCGTCAACAAGGCCCGCCTTGGGTTTCGCCGGTTTTACGGGCGCGGGTTCGGCGTTTACCGGTCCGGCGCCTAGATCGGACATGGCGTCCGCGCCGTCGTCGCTGTTCAGGAGATCGATATAGGCCTGGGCGGGCGCATTCAGGGCGGCGGACGCGGGGACGGCGCCTGATTCGGAGGAGAAACTCTGGTTGATGTCGGGCCTTACCGTGGAACGCCGGCGGCTGAACGACGCGAAAGCGGCGTCCTGGAAACCCTTGCTTACGCCGTGGAGGAATTCGTTAAGCACATTGGCCATGGAATCGAGTGTCGCCTTTTTGCGCTTAATCGAGGTGATGTCGATGTCCAGAAGCAGCCCCGGCTCAATATGGTAGGGGTTGATCATGTAATCGAAGCGGTTGTACTCCTTTTCCAGGAACAGCAGCCTGTCCTCAAGCACCCGCCTTTCAACCGGGTACTGGTAGTCGTACATTTCCTTGAGTTTTTCCCGCATCAGGATAAGTTTTTTGTGCAGCTTGTCCTTGTCAAAGATGTAAGTGCGGTTCATCTTTTCCACATCGGTTTCGGAGGCAGTTACAAAGGAAATTTCGTCCCACGCCTTGTCGATATCTTCGTAAAGCGGCTCCCCGGACTTTTCCTTGATCAGCTTGCGGATGTGTTTCTTGTTCTTCGCGGCAAGATCGTTAAAGTCCGTAATCCTGAAAATAGGCTTGGCGTGTTCGTAAATGGCGGTAATCACATCCCAAAGGTGCTGGACCTCGTTTTCAAAACTCTTTATCTGCACGTCGTAGGATTTGCGTTCCTCGATAAGCTGGGCATTGTCGTAGTAACGCATACGCACCTGGTAGCGCTCGTCGGGCAGATGGTTTACATCGGTTTCCTCGTACTCGCGGATGATAAGCTCGCGGGCGTTTTTGAAATTTTCGATGTACTGATAGCCCATGCGGGAAGTGTCCAGGATCGACGTGATGGAGTTGATCGCCGTATTAAAGCCCCGGCTGCGGATATTGTCGAGATCGACGATCTTCTTGAGATTTTCCCTTACGTTCTGCTGATCGTATTCGGCCGGATCTATTTCCGCCCGCAGGTCTCTCAGCCTGTCCATAAGCTGTTTGGCGACCAGGGTATAGCGTTTGGATTTGGCGTCCTCGCCGCTGTCGTCGGTAAAAGTTTCGACCCTGCCCATCTTGGTAAAGATGATCTCGCTGTCCGAAAGCTCTTCCTCGCCCTGATCGATGCGCTCGGTTTTGATCCCGTCGATTTCCCGGTCAATGGTATCGATAAGGTGTTTCGAGAGCAGGTCCTTGATAAGGTACTCCACCGTTACCTGGTAGTGGAAAATAGGGCTTATCAGTTCGGAATCAAGGATATTCACGGAAAGTTTCACGTCGGTGACGGTCTTGGGCTTGATGTTGTTGTCCTTAAAGGCGCACTTGACGATAGAATACGCGTTCTCGCCCCGGATAAAGGCGCCGGTGTCGGTCTTCTGCCTGAGCAGGCTGTTCGTGTGGTTTTCCAGCTCGTTTACGCCCCGCTGGATATGCCCCTGCAAGTGGCCGTACATGTTCACCATGGACTTTTCGCTCTCGCCGGTGTTGAACTTGTCCGCGCCGCCCACCTGGTCAAGCAGGTCCGCGATCTCTTTGGGCGTGTAGCGGGCAAGGACCTTGGTCTCTTCCTTGTCGATATAGTTACGTATCTTCTTAACCATCTCGTCTTCGGAAGTTACCATGTACCTGTTGAACATGTTCTGGTAATTCTGGTTGAAGTAGTTGTAGAGCTTTTCCTTGAGGCTCCCCATCACGTCCAGGCGTTCCAGGACATCCTTGGGAAGCCTGGCCGTCAGGTGGTGGACCACCTTGTTGGTTTCTTCCTCCAATAACTGGTTGACTTCGTTTTGCTGGTCCCGGTATTCCTGGGCCAGGGAGTTCCTGGACCCCACCGCGCTCGGCTTTTCCGGATGAAATACATTAGGACTCTTAGGCAGATCAATGGTACCCATTTCCCTACTCCTTATATTTTGGCTGCTTGCGGAATCCCGGAAACCCAAAGGATCCCCATACATTATCGGATTAATTATAAAGTATCCGGCGGGTTTTTGGCAAGTATCCGTAGGATCATTTCGCGATTAAAGAATAAAAAGAGTGAAGAAAAAAACCGTCCGTAAGATGTAAGCCCGGAAACGGGGCGTCCTTGCCCG
>JAIRYB010000001.1 GCA_031267955.1 Spirochaetaceae bacterium
TTACAAATTCTTGTAACTATTCAGCCGGGGCCGGAACCCCAGCCTTTTCCAGGGCGCTATTCGCCGAAATATCCAGCAACGCCGATTATGTCTCCGGGCGTCCTCCAAGACACCTCGTGGATAATTATAACCGCCCGCAATACAAAAAACAAGCCCAAATTCGCAAAACTCCGGTACTTTGTATAGAATTTTCGCAACTATTCAATCACCCGGGCGGCTCAATAGAAAGTCTGGTTTAATACCCCGCAGCTTGCCGCGCGGAGGCTCATTCCTGCCGGAATTTTTCCGGAAACGCCTCGCGGCCGGCGATAAAAAAGCGCACGTCCTTTACAAAACTGAAATTCCGCATGATCCCTTTTCCCAGGGCGGACAGACTCCTGAAACTGCCCTCCCCGTCAACAGGAAGGGCCGCTGTTTCGGAAAGGTCCAGATAGACCGTCATGTCCCGAAACAGAAGGGACTCAAGCCGGGTGCCCCGGGGGAACAGGGGCTGGGCGTTCGGGGAAACCGGGCCGAGCAGGGCCTCGGCTGTGTAAAACCTGAGTTTTCCCTCCCGGTCCGGCGGCAGGGGCAGCAGGCGCTCCTCGACCAGTTCGTTCCCGCTTTCAATATCGTAAAAAACATAGGTCGCCCGGGCCAGCCCCCGCCCGCGGTAATCGAGGAAGGCGAGAAGGCCCAGTAAAACAAGGTACAGAATCCTGCGGCAGACAGCGCTGCCGAAAAAACGGGCGGGGATGCCCAGTATCCGGCGTATGCCCGGGACTATGCGGGCGACTCCCCCTGAAAAAGCGCTCATTGGTTAAAGATAAAACCTCCCGAACTTTCAAAACTTGTCACAAAATCGGTTACTCCTTTATATATCGCTTCGGTCAGTTTTTTCAAGCTTTCCTCGGAATTGAGTATCTCGGCGTCGGCGGGGTTTGTAACAAAACCGAGTTCCACCAGAACCGAGGGCATGCGGACATTGCGGACCACGAACCATTCCTCGGCCTTAAGCCCCCGTGCGGGAAGGGAGCGGCCCATGGCCTCGCCGATACGCCGGTTAATCGCCTGGGCTATCATGATGCTTTCGTTGGTAAATTCCTCCTGAAGCATGTCGTTCACGATGGGGATGATCTCGGCGCTGTCCTGGAATTTTTCCCTGTCGATAAGGTCCCTGCGGTAGTCCGGGCTGAGGTACCAGACTTCATACCCCCGGGCATTCCTGTTCAGCGACGCGTTGGCGTGGATCGAAACGTAGAGTATGGCTTCGTTATCCTTGAGGGGGACCGAATTGGCCAGGAGGGTCCGTTCCTCGAGCGTAGGGTACACATCCCGGTCCCTGGTAAGGAGCACCCGCTTGTCCGGATAGGCCGCGCTGAGCCGGGAGTACAGGAACAGCGAGGATTTCAGGGTGATGTCCTTTTCCGAAAGGGTCAGGGTCTTTCCGTTGATCGTGTGGGTCCCCTGGGCGCCGGGGTCCCTGCCCCCGTGGCCGGGGTCTACAACAATGGCCGCGATGCGGTAGCGGAACTGCTCATTGAGGACGGAGTCGTCGAAGGCCCGCTTTATCCCGGCCACAAAGGATTCCGGGAAACGGAGAAGGCCGTTTTCCAGCCAGGGGGCGGGAAGGCTGAGGATTTCCCGGGAATCGAAGATCACCGGGGCCTGCTCGCCGGGATAGGCGGCGCTGAAAGAGGCGTGGTGGCCCGAAAGCGAAATATTTCCGGTGCGGAAAAAAGGGTCCCAGCGGAAAACCGGGTCAGGACCGAGGGCCTTCATGGCCTCGTCCAGGGAGAGGCCCGTCCGGGCAGGGGATGCGCCGGCGTTTCCCGCCCGCGGAAGGGATCCCCCCCCGGCGCCGCTTTCGCCGTTATTGCCAGAGGGGGGATTCCCGGGTTCCCGGGCGCCGGGCAGGGAAGAATCCTCGGGCCGGCCCACGCCCTGCTGGAGGCCGTTGGGAGAGTCCGCCGACTGGGCGAAAACAGGAAAGGACAGGGCGAGCAGGGCCATGATCAGCGCCGGGCCGCGCGGGCAGACTCCCCGGCCCGGAAGATGCCGCCCGGCCCGGGGCCGCGGCGCGGGATGGGGGGTAGCGGAAGACCAAGCGGAGGGCAGGACGGACGCGGCCTGCCGCGGGAATCCTGCCCGGCGCGCGGGGCTGGAGCTCAGGGGGGCCGAAAAGCGGCCTGGTTTCCCTCGCGCCCGCCTGACGGTAACAGGCCCCCCTTCCTTACTATCCGCCCTGGGAAAAAACCCGCCCTTTACGGTCACCGCTGGCCCCCCCCGTAGCCGGGATTGCTGTACAAAAGGTCCGCGATATAGGCGGCGCCCTGGTATCCGCCCCGGATCAGGGCGGCCCAGAAACAGCGCCCCAGACGGTTGTCCGCCGCCCCCCGGGGCAGGGTTTTTACGGGCAGGGAAAAGCCGGTGACTGCCCGGACGGCATCGAGGCTCTCTTCCACGCCGCGGCCCGCGCTGTCCTTCAGGCCGGATTCGGCGAAAGCGGGAAAGGGGACGAGGGCGGGTTCAGCCAAGGCCGGGGACGCCTGCCCTTCGCACGGAAGGGGATCGGGAAGCCGCGCCAGGGCGGAAATGACAGATGGGCCTACGGAAAAGGCGTCGGGCGGCCACGGGGCGGCCTCGGCGCCGGGCGCTGTACCGGCAGGGGACGGCCTTGCCGCCAGAAAAGCATCTGTTTCTTTGCCGGGCGCTTCCAGGCGTATGAGGACGGAGCGGGCGGCGGAATCGGCGGCGTCCATGGCGCTTTCCCTGTCCGGCGCGGAGGCAATGACATTACCGCATTTGGAGACGTTGTTTTCGGGAAAACTGACCCGGCCGCCTTCTACGGCGCGGAGGAAAAGATCTTTCACATACGGGGCCGCTTTCGCGTCGCGGAGGCCGTGGATGGAACGGACCCTGCCGGGTATGGAGATAAACGCCCGTTCCGCGCAGGTCCAGGAACGGGATGCGCCAAGGCGGTCCGGCCTCAGGCCGATGGCGGCCCGGATCGCGCCCCTTGTTACCTCGACCCCGGAAGCGTAGGGATAGGTCCAGCCGGACATATAGCCCCCGGAAAGCCGAGCGGCGATCTCGCCTATCATCGGCCCCCGGGAGCTGAGTTTTATGTCGCCCTTGGCCGCGCCCGCGGCGTTTTTGTCCAAAAGCCCCAGGGCCCTGGCCCCCTCGGTAAAAACTTCGAGCAGGGAGGCGGCCTCTTTTTCCTCCAGGGCAGCGGGCATGGTGTGGCCCATCTCTATAAAATAGGGCGGGAAAAAAATATGCCGGTCCGCGAGCCCGCAAATGGTAATTTCGCCGTGAAAGACCAGGGCGTCTACGGAAAATTCAGGGCCGTCCATGTACTCTTCCACAATCACGCGGCCCTTGCGGGAGAATTTGGCCGCGCCGGGAAAGGCGGATGCCAGTTCGCCCGGGCTGTCCACGCGGCGGCAGCCCCGGCCCCCCATATTGTCCACGGGCTTGACAACCGCGGGAAAATCAAACGGAAACGTAAAACCGCCGGGCGGCGTTTCATCCAGGGTGAGAAATTCCGGGGAAGGGACGCCGGCTTCTTTAAAACAGCGGCGCATACGGCCCTTGTCCGACGCGTTAAGCGCGGTCTCGTAGGGTATGCCCGGAAGACCGAGGCGTTCGGCGACCCATGCGACGGTGGCGGAAAAGTCCGTTCCCGCGGTCATAATGCCGGCAAGCCTTCCCCCGGCTTTAAGATCGCGGGCCAGGGCCTCGACACCTTCCTTGTCCTTGAGATCGATATGCTCAAACCTGTCCGCAAGGGGCGCGTACATGGCCCCGCTGTCGCCGTCGGCCACAACGGTTTCAAGCCCCATCTCTTTGGCGATGCTTATGGCAGGCCCCTGCATGATTCCCGCGCCCAGAATAATAAGCTGCTTTCCGCGGCCTTCCCGCAGGCCGCTGTTTTCTTTGTTTTTCATTCAGGCGACCGCCTTTTTTACAGCGTAAACTTCGAAAGTATCCCCCCAGCCTAAAACCCGGCTTAGCCCAAAGCAGAGCCGGTAGGCGGGCCCCCGCCTGCCTTTAAAAAGCCCGCCTATCACGGGGAAACGTTCGGGGTGATGGCCTGTGATCACGGTTTTCCGTACTTCGAAGCCGAAAAAGCCGAGTATGCGCGAAACCCGGCGGGGATCCCAGACAGTCCAGTGGTCGGCGGGGCTTGCCCTGAGGAATTCCCGCCGGGACTTGCGGGCCGAAATCCCGGAAAACGAGGGCGAGGACCAGGCGAGAACCCCGCCGGGCCTGAGCAGCCGGTGAATTTCAACAAGGGCTTCCCGGAGGCCGGTGAAATGTTCGATCACGTACCAGAGGGTTACCGCCGCGAAGCCCTGTTCCCGGCCCGGTCCCCTGCGCGCCTGATCCGGGAAAAAGCCCTGAACCGCGGGTATACGGAGCCTGTCTCGCACATAGGCCACGGCCTCCGCCGAGGAATCAATACCCGCCGGTTCAAAGCCGTCCTCCGCGGCCGCCGCCAGAAACGGGCCGAACGCGCAGCCTATGTCCAGGAGGCGTTCCGGCAAAACGCGGGCGACTCCTGTTTTCGCAAGGATGCCCCTGATCCTGCGGAGCCGGGCCTTTCCGGCCCTTTTCAGGCCTGGGAAATCTTCAAGGTAGGTCTTGCCGTACTGTTTCCTGTAAGAATCGGAAAAATAGGCGGCCCCGTATTCAATGGGGGGCGGCGCTGTTCTTTCCATGTACACCAGGGAACAGCGGCGGCAGCGGCGGTAGCTCCGTTCGGGGAAGCGGGCCAATACCGGGTCTTCGGGCCGGTTACTATGGCCGCAGGCCGGGCAGACGGGGGACAAAAGCGGGGTAAAGCCGCTGATGAGGCTTCCCAGGGACCGGGCCGCCCCGCTATCCGGGAAGTAGCGCCCGGCCAGTTCCCGGCAGTGAACGCTGATGTCCCGGAAGGCCCGCCGGATGTTTTTCCCGGCAGATCCCGGCGGCGCGGCATTTTTAGAGCCTTCCCCGTAGACAAGGCCCCTGAGTTTCCGGAAGGCGGCCTCCCCGTTTCCCGCGGAGATAAAGCCCACTCCCCGGGCAAGCTGTTCGTGGCGGCGGGTCGGAGAGACAAGGACCACCGGGACGCCCGCGCGAAGGGCCTCGAAGGCGGTAACGCCAAAGTGGGTGATCACCAGATCGTAATCCGCAAGGCACTCCCCGAGATCGGGGATGTTCCCGCAAACCCTGACCCCCGCCTGTTCCAGGCCTTCCTGGCTTTGGGCGCGGTTCCTGTTCAATACCCCGAAAAGCGCCGTCACCGTTATCCCGTCCCCCCCTGTTTTCCCGGCCAGGGCCAAAGCCGCGGGCGCTGTAAGGCCGCCGGGATCCTCCGCGCCGAAACTGACAAGTATGCCGGCAAGGCGGCCCCTGCCCGGGACTTCGGTCGGGGGAAGATCTGTTTCCCGGTTTATATCCTGAAAGCCCATATCCTGAAAGGGAAAGGCCGGTTCCCGCCGGTTTTCGGGCAGGGGCAAAAGATACGGGGCCGTAAGGTTGGCCGGGTGTATTCCCGGAAGCCCGGGCAAAAGATCGATGAGAAAGTCGAAATTTTCCCGCGCAGGCCCCCCCTCGTCAATACCGATGACCGGGGCCAGGGCCGCCCAGCGTTTAAATTCCCCCGCGCTTGTCCGGAAACGGTCCAAGACTATCCATTCCCAGGCCCGGCAGGACAGTTCTTCCCCTGTCCCCAGAATCCAGGCCGAGTCCGTATTGCCGAGCAGGCCCGCCGGCACCGGCCCTTCAAGGGCGGGGATATAGAGATACGCCTCCCTTCCCAGGGCGCGGAGTTCCCGCACCAGGGCGGCGGAACGGGCAAGATGCCCCCCTCCCCGGCCTCCGCCGAATACAGGGGCCACCAAAAGGGCTTTCCGCGTCATTGCTTTATCACCTGCCGGTACGCCCGTATAATCGCGCCCCCGGAATACCGATCCCCCGGGCCGCGCGCAAGGGCCCTGTAGAGCAATTCCGCCCGTTCAAAGTCTTCGCCGGTATCCACCGTGACGCGCATATCCGGCCCCCGCCAGGCCGGGGGCGCGAGCGGCCGGTGCAGGGCGAACAATTCCGGGCGGCCGTACAGGTAGGGGCATACATGCTCACGTTCAGGGCCGCCGGCAGCCTCTTTTTCCGCCCGGAACAAAGCCCCGCTTTTCACGGATTCCACGCCGGCGCCGAACGGGAGCCCCGCGTACCCGGCGTAATCAGCGTCCAGTTCCCCGGCCTCGGCGCTGAGGGCGACGGCGGCGTCGGCAAATACAAAGGGGTTGTCCCCGGTAGCCCGGATAACGCGGCCAATCCGGAAGCGCCGCGCAGCCCCGCAGTAACGGCCCAGCACGTCGTCTTCCGGCCCGCCGAAAATCTCAAACCCGGCCCTTTCCGCCAGGGGCCTGAATTGGGCCAGGCAGTTTTCCGGGCAGGCCAATACCCGTATGCCGGCGCTTACGCGGTTCAGGGCCTCCATCACCCGGTAGATCATGGGTTCGCCGCACAGATCCTCCAGGGCTTTTCCCGGCAGGCGCTTCGAATCAATCCTCGCCTGAAGAACGATCCCGGTTATCATGGAACCCCGCTCCCCGCCCGCCTGTACCCCGCGGCAGCGCGGCCGCAGAACGCCGCGGCTGTCATGTAAACCTCGCCTCCCGGGCCGGGCCTGTTTCCTGTCCGGCAGCCGGATCCCCCGCCGCGGGGAAAACCGGGAGGGCCGGCGGAACACCCGGCGCAATACCCGGCAAGGCAGGTTCCCGGCCGGGCGTATCCCAAAATTCAACAAGCGCGCGGGCGTCCTTGCGGAAACGGTAGCGGTTGGTCCTGACCCAGGATCGGGCTTCCGCGAAATCGGCCCAGGCCAGAAAAGGATCCTTTCCGGAACGGGGGAAATAGGAAAAGAAGCGCCTGAACGGGATTTCAGCCCCGTCCCCGTGGAATACCGGGGCCAGGTTCTTGAGGTAGAAACGGCGGTGGCTTTCGTCGGCGGTACTGTCGGACAGGGGAATCTCGGCGTTATAGGAAAGCCGGACATGCTGGGTCGAGCAGATATCCTCGCCCCAAAGCTGCGAACGGAAACCAAAGTCCATAAGCTGCCAGTGGGGGTTTTTCAGCGTAATGTCGAAACCGCCGAGCTTGATAAAACGGTCGCGGTCATAGATACCCACCCCGTCAAAGGGAAAGAGGGTCGGCTTTCCTTCCCGCTGGGTGGCGAAAAACACCGGCTTAACCGTTCCCCGGTCCAGAGCCGGGGCAATCAGCGTGGGCAGGGTTTCAAACCGGGAATTCTGGATAACCGGCGTGGTACAGAGCCGTTTGTTCGGCCCCGGGTTTCCGGCGCGCACATCTTCGGGCGTGCAGTACAGCCTTTCCGCCATACGCCCCGCGCCCCCGGAATGGAGGATGCGGAGATCGTTCCACAGGACAAAGAAGAGGGGGCTTGAAATCTCCGAAACCGCGAGATTTATCTGCTCGCCCGGGCTGATATTTTCCTTCAGCAGTATAAAACGGACAAAGGGGAAGCGGGCGGAAAGCTCCTCAAGATCGTAACGCTCCGTATCTTCTATAGAGATGATATAGTCGAAGCCGGTCTTTTCCAGTTCCTGGAACATGGTACGCCGGGGATAACGCCCCCCCCTGTTAAGCAGGACGGCGGAAAGCCCTGTCGAGGCGGCCCGTTCGGACCCGCCGACCGCGGTATACGAGGACACGGTGCTGTTAAAAGTTGAAGGTATAGTATTCATCGCACCCCGCGCAGATTCCCGTATACCGCCCCGCCCCCTGTTCAAGGCAGCGTTCCAGGCCCCGCTCCCAGATGGTTTCAAGCGCTTCGTCAAAGGCGTTCCCCATAATTTGAGCCGGAGATTCAGGCGGCGTCCGGCCGTTCAAAGCCTGGAGATCCTCCCGGCAAAGGGGGACCCTCCCGTCGATAAGTATGTCCATATCCCTTAAAAGATGCCAGCAGCACTGCCGCTCCACCGGCGAAAGGTCAGACGCCTGGAGTTTGGGCAAGGCACCGCAGAAATCGTCGAATTTCTGGATAATGACATTGGCCTTGCCCACGGCGCCGCCGGAAGAAAGCGGCTCGGCGGTCCAGCGGCGGTAAAACGCCTCTACATCGTCCTCGGCGCCCCTGGTTCTCAGCGCCTGCAAATAGGTGTCCTCCGGGAAAAGATCCAGGAGCAATTTCGCCGCGGCCGTGGCTTCCTCAAAACCGTCCCCGCGCAGTTCCCGGTAACGCCCGGGCGTCGGGGCGTCCAGAGACAGGACCCAGGAAAGCGGACTTTTGGGCGCGGCCCAGCTTTTAAAAGGCCGCCCGGCAGCCGCCGCCGCGGATTTGGCGGCCAGCGCCTCGAATTCTTCCGGCTTCCAGCCCAGGCCCGAAGTTTCAACGATAAGGGAAAGGCCGGGCCTTTCCAGCGCCATGTTTACAAGATCAAGTTTTTCGGGATGCAGGGCAAGCTCCCCCCAAAGAGAAAGATCGATGACGGCGTCCCCGGAAAAAGCCGTAATTTTGTCCAGCAGCGCCCGGAATTTTGCCGGATCAAGGAAATCGCGCCTTTCCGTGACGGAAAGGCCGCCGAGCGCCCCGTATTTTGGATAGGGGCAGAGCCTGCACGCCTGGGCGCAGGGGCCTGAAACCTGGACCGCGTAAAAAGCGGGCAAAGTCCTGAGCAGGCCCGGCTTTTCCGCGATAAATTTTTCAGCGTCGCGGGCCGATTTGAAGCCCGATTCCGCAAAACGCCTGAGCAGGAGGAAATTCCGTTTTGAATCGGCGGTAAAAGAGAGGCGGTGGCTCCGGAGATCCGCCGCGGAAATTTCGGTTTCGATGTCAAAGGCGTTGATATCCTTCTGAATAACGGAAAAAAGCGCGTCCCGCTCCACCGCCCCGTCGTCGCCCCCGAGAATTTTCGCCAGAATGCCCGCCACGCCCGGGGCGAGAATTTCCGGCGCGAACCCGTAAGGCCAGCCGTCCGCGTATGAGTATTCCGCCGCGTATTTCCGGTGCCTCCCGGCAAGCGCCCCGGTCAGGTCAGGATCGAGAAAAGGCGCGTCCGCCCAGGCAAAGTAGCCCAAATCAAAACCCCCGGACTCAGATGAAAGGGTTTCAAGAAGCGTCTTTTTGGTCCAGGAAGCGGCGGGGATTATCCGGACGCCGGAGGGCCGCTTCCAGCCGGAGGCATCCGCGAAACTGTCAAAAAGCGGCCCGGCAAGAAGCGCCGTCCGCGCGACTCCGGGAAAGGCGGCGGCCTGTTCCAGGGCAAGATCCAGGGCGCAGCGGCCGTCAAAAACCCGCTCAAATGCGTATTCGGTAAGACTTCCTCCATATAGTACGGCAAAGGCATTCATACTATGAGATTATCGGTTTTATGGCGGGAAAAGTTAGGGGGGAGCGCGCGGCCGGGCCGGAGGGTGCCGCACCGGGCTCTGCGACTGAACCCCGCGCCAAGATGAAAAGCGCGCCCGGCGGTAAATTGCCGTAAGCGCTACTCCCCCGCAGGCTCTCCGTCTAATACGGAACATCCAAAAAAACAAAAAACTTGAAAAAAAAATGTTGACAATCCAAAATAACCGGGATACTATATTGAAAGTTACAATATGTTAGTAAGTAACTATAGGACACAACTAGGTGTAAACACTTGCTGGCAATTTATGAGCGGGTACGATTACTTGTTCTGAATTTATAAGTTGCGGTACGGCTGTAAAATTAGGATGGAATTTTAAAGATGGAAATCAAACTGAAAAACCTCGACGGAGTTATGGAACGCCTGGGGCTTATTGTCTCGCTGGCCCTGCTGGTGATTATTTTCAGTAGTGTAAGCCGTTTCTTTCTTACCTGGGACAATATCTCCAATATGCTGCTTTCCATAGCGCTTTTGGGAATTACCGCTTCCGGAATGACCATCGTCATTATCTGCGGCGGGGTGGACCTGTCTATCGGCAGCAACATTGC
>JAIRYB010000175.1 GCA_031267955.1 Spirochaetaceae bacterium
GTTCGACAACCCGGTTGGTTGTCTCACAAGTCCTGCAATTTCTCGCCTTATGGCTGCGAAATTGCGGATTTTTAGCGGAATTTGTTCGGAAGCTGAAGTTTCCGAACAAGTCTATTATATTCCCTGAAATAATAAACCCCTGGAATAATAATCCCCAAGCAATACATATAGAAATAAGTATGGTTCTACCAGTAAAAAGACGGTAAAATATACATCGTTTAGTCTTTTGCCAAGTTTTAAAATAATTACCAATATCAATTGTATAAATATTACAGCCGCTATCGGAAGGATTGTACCCGAAGGCTCGAATTTTAGTCCCAGCCAAATCGTATAACCAATCAATAATAGATAAGACCCGATTGAAATGAATATTTTAATTACATTCAATATCAGGGTTGAAACAGCAAGGATTTTTGTATTTCTTTCCGAATTTTCACAGAAAACCTTTTCCATGACCATTTTTATTATGATGTAAACCATCAGGAACAACATGGTTCCGATAAAGGCGAAAAATGTGATTATGATGGGCAAATAATGAACAAGCAGATAGGCGAAACCCATTGTGAACAACGAACCAATCCATAAAAACCCCAAGAACCATCCAGACAATTCCATGGCGCGATTCTACCTTCTTTGCTTCATTTTTGTCAAGGTAAATTGCGCAGGGAAAATACCAAAAAACCATCATACGTCTTTTGGCATTTCCCATGTCTTTTGGGCCCCTTGTCATATCCCCTGATTGTTAGTTTTACTAATATTGATTGTTTCCAGTATCCGGTGGAAATCTTCCCTGGTTTCGGCCCGGACCAGCGCGTCCCGGAGCCGGGCGCTGCCCGGAACGCCCTTTGTGTAAGCGCAGAACTGTTTCCGCATTTCCCGGCAGGCCGTGTATTCGCCCAGGTCGGGAATAAGAAGGCCAAGGTGGCGGAAAGCGGCGCCTGCGCGTTCGGCAGGGGCCGGGACGGGGCAGCTTTCGCCAAGCAGGAGGGCGCGGGTCTCCCGGAAGATGAAGGGGTTGCCCAGCGCGCCCCGGGCGAACATGAGCGCCGCGCAGCCTGTTTCCCGCAGCATCCTTTCGGCAGCCTCCGCCGAAAGAAGATCGCCGGAACCCGCCGTTGGTACGGGAAGGCGGCCGGCCAGGTCCGCGATAAGGGACCAGTCGCTTTTGCCGCCGTAACCTTGGGCGCGGGTTCGCGGGTGCAGGCAGACCAGGGCGGCCCCCGCGTCAACAGCGGCGGCGGCGGCTTCCCGGTAGCTAAGGGACGCGGCGTCCCAGCCGGACCGTATTTTTACCGTAACCGGGACGCCCCCCAGCGACTCGCCGGAAGCGCGGACTACGGCGGCGACAATACGGCCGAGCAGGGCCGGGTCGCGCATAAGGGCCGATCCCGCGCCGCTTTTGACCACTTTAGGGACAGGGCAGCCGCAGTTAATATCGACCAGGTCCGGCCTGAAAGGGGCGAGTTTCAGCGCGGCGCGGTACATCACGCCGGGGTCCGCGCCGAAAAGCTGGACAGCGTAGAAAGCCTCCCCTTCGCCCCGGCGCATAAGGCGGCCGGTCTTGCTTTCCGCAAGATCGCCGGGCCAGCGGACAATAGCCTCCGATGAGGCAAGCTCGGTATAGCAAAGATTCGCCCCGTACCCGGCGCAAATTTGCCGGAAGGCCCGGTCGGTATAGCCGGCTACAGGCGCGAGGAAAAGATTGCCGGGCAGGGTAAGCGGGCCGACGGCAACGGGCCGGTACAGGCCGGCGGGATCCGTCACTCGTTCGGAAGGCCGAAGAAGCGGTTGGAATTTTCCCAGAGCCGCGCGGCCAGTTCTTCATCGTCTATATCCAGCATTTCTCCCAGGAAACGGGCAGTCATGGGCAGGTATTTGGGCATATTCCGCTTGCCCCGGTAGTCGGCCGGAACCATGAAGGGGCTTTCCGACTCAATCAGGATACGTTCCAGGGGCAGCACGTCGATGGTTTCATGGAGATTCCTGGCGTTCCGGTAGGTCAGATTCCCGGCAAAGGAAAAATACAGGTTCAGGTCCAGCGCCTTTTTTGCGTATTCGGCGTCCTCCGAATAACAGTGGAGCACCCCGCCCTTTGGGGGCAGCCGGTCCTTGAGAATTTCCAGCACATCGTGGCCCGCGTCCCGGTTGTGGATGATCACCGGCAGATTCAGCTTGGCGGCCAGGTCAAGCTGGGTGATAAAAAGTTCTATCTGGGAATTTTTGTCCCCGAATTTACGGTAATAATCCAGGCCTATTTCCCCTATCGCGGCAACCCGGGGCAGAGTCACGCTCTGCTCAATGGTTTTAAGCCAGTTTTTCCCCGGATTCTGGACTTCCGACGGGCTTACGCCCACAGCGTGATACACATTTGCCGAAGTCTTCAGATTTTCGTAGATATTGGTAAAGTCATGGAGACTGTTGCAAATTGATACAAGCCGGGAGACCGAAGCCTGGCGCGCTTCCTGAACAACAATAAGCTGCTCAATAGGGTCTTCACAAATAAGCCCAATATGGGCGTGAGTATCAAAATACTGCATGGCTTTTCCAAAAGAGATGAATTAGGACGATTCCAAACTGGATGTCTTTAAGTGTAACAGATGATCTTTCCGCCGTCAATGAAGAAATTGCGAAAATAAGCGATTCCCGGCCCCGGCGGTGTTTTTTGGATAAATTTTTCCCTAAATTTCCCTAAAATTAAAGCAAAAATCAGACTCAGTCCCCTATATAATACGCCCCCGCGTTCCGGCCCGGAATTTGAGGGCCGCTGGAAACCATTGCCGCCGCGTCCATGCCGGCGCAATTCGGCCTCTTTTAATAGAAATATCCGAAAAAATAAACGTCTGCAAAACCGACAAGCTGTGCGTTCGCATAATCCAGCCTTAAAACACTTTAGGAGCAAGACTATGATTCAAATTATGGTAGTAACCGGGCACGAGGAGGACCGGGCAAGACTCGCCGGTATCCTCTATCAATGGCCGGAGTTTGCCATCTCGGGACTGGGCAGGGACGCGTACGATGCGCTCACCTTTGCCCGCTTGTTCAGGCCGGATATCGCCCTGGTCGACGAGGATCTGCCTATTCTTGATTGTTCGGAAATAGTTTCGGCTTTAAAGCGCCGGTCGCCGGACACCAGGGTAATCGTATTAGCCAATTCCTGCGACAGCCGCGCGGTTCTCAAGGCCATCGCCAACGGCGCCGCGGGATACCTGCTCAAAGACAGGGACACGGAGATTATTCCGGGTATCAATTCGGTATACACGGGCCGCGCTTTGATAGGATCCGAAGTTATTCCGCGGGCTTTCGGGGATTTTCCCCTGGGACAGATGCGCCCAAGGCAAAGGGTAAAAATAACACGGAAAGAACTGGAACT
>JAIRYB010000056.1 GCA_031267955.1 Spirochaetaceae bacterium
AAGAGTTACAAAGAGGTTCAAAAGACATATGGAATCCCCAATAGGCGTATTGTAAGTCTAAGTCTATACAGGAATTAGACTTGCGTAGGGTTCGTTTTTAACGTGGCGCAACACGGGCCGCGCGCGGGGGACCGGGGCGGAAGAAAATTACGGACACTGCGAACATGATCTGCCTTACTCCGGTTTTCGTGGTTGGAGGGCCCGGCGTAAGGCGCATTTGCGTTTCCGGCTATAGATCTTTGCCCTTGTTCCCTGCCAATTGCCATTTCTCCCAAACATCCGTATTATATAAGCATCTGGGGGCGCCGCCCGGCCCGGGGGAGGCTTCCCTCCCGGCTGAATGGTTATTAGTAGAGTTGTTGTATAGAATATATTGGAAGGAACGGAGGATGCCTGTGAACGAGTGGAGCAAAAAGCGGTTCGGGACTGTACGGGACGGTGACGATGATGATGACGACAATGAGGACGGGGATTCCAAAACCGCCGGGCCGGACCTGCTTCTGGCGAAAATGCTTAAGACCCGGACTATACTGCTTTCCGGGGAAATAAAGAAAGACCTGGCCGAACGGACTATCCGGCAGCTTCTGCTCCTGGAAGACATGGGCGGCGAGCCTATCCGGGTATTTATCGATTCCCCGGGCGGGGACGCCGACGCGGGTTACGCTATTTTCGACATGATCCGCTTTGTAAGGCCGCCTGTATGGACTGTGGGCATGGGGCTTGTGGCGAGCGCCGCGGCTATTATACTTCTGGCCAGCCCGAAAGAGCGGCGCGTGGGCCTGCCCAACAGCCATTACCTTATCCACCAGCCCCTTTCCGGAATACGGGGGGTGGCTACGGACATTGAAATACACGCCCGGGAACTGGAAAAACTCCGGGAAAAGATCAACCGCCTTATTGCGGGCGAAACCGGCCAGAGTTTCGAGCAGGTGGAGAAAGACACCGACCGCGATTACTGGATGAACGCGGAAGAAGCGCGGAAGTACGGCCTTATCACGAATGTAATTGCGTCCCGGAGCGAATTGTAAACCGCGGCTGTGTTTTCGCGGGGCGGGGCCTTAGCGTCCCGGCTGAATAGTTGTTATAAACTTGCGGGAGGCATCCATGGATGTCGTCTACCTGTTTTACGATGACGGGGAAATCAGGGTCCCTTTTCATTCCTGTTCCTGTCCGCATTCCCGCGGCGCGCGGCTGTTTGAACGTTTCGCGGCGAGCGGGCTGGGTTTTTGGGATGAGCGCCGGGGGCAATTTGTCCTGAAGGGCGATGTTTCTTCGGAAACCGCGGCCAGGCGGCTCCTTTCCGGCACGCCCTGGGTCGCGGCCGGCAAAAAAGCCGGAGGGGCGGTCCTTGTCGGCGGTTTTTTCGAAAGGCCGTGGCAGGGGACAAGCCGGACCGGCGGGTTTCCCGATGATTTTTCCGGCGGGGAGGCGGGCCCGCGGCTTTCTCCATCCCGCAGCCGCGCCCCTGTTTCAAAGCCCGGCGCGGACGGCGCTTTAATTCGCGGTTCCGGGGCCCCCGGCCTTGGCGACGATGCCTGCCTGTCCCGGGCGAAACCGCGGCCGGAAATATTCGGCGGGCCCTGGCTTGAAAAGCTCGAAACCGAACTGCGCGCCAGAAAATACAGCCCCCGGACCATGCGGTCCTACATCCACTACAACAGGGCTTTTTGCGGCTTTACCGGCAAAACCCCCGGCGCGGCAGGCGAGGAGGATATCAAGAAGTACCTGGCCTATCTGGACAAAAGCCTGGACCTTTCGACATCCTCGATGAATTTGGCGATCAGCTCGCTTAAATTCTTTTACAGCGAAATATTGAAAAGGCCCATTGCCGAAAAACTGTACCGGCCCCGGCATGACAAGCGCCTTCCCTGCGTGCTTTCAAGGCCGGAGGTAAATTTGATGCTGGATACGGAAAAGAACCCGAAACACCGCCTGCTGCTGATGCTGGCCTATTCTTCCGGCCTCCGGGTCAGCGAGGTAGTGGCCCTCAGAAAAGAGCATATCGATTTTTCGCGTAAGACGATCCTTGTCCGCGCCGCGAAAGGCCGGAAGGACAGGTATACCCTGCTTTCGGACCGCGCGTCCCGGTTTATCAGGGAATACTGCGGCCTGTATTCGATCGAGGGCTGGCTTTTTCCGGGCCAGGATCGCGGGGAACATCTTTCAATCCGCTCGGCCCAGAGCATATTTGAAAAGGCCCTGCGGAACGCGTCGATCTGCAAGCCTATTTCCATCCACGGCCTTCGCCACAGCTTCGCGACACATCTGCTCGAAAACGGCATTGACGCCAGGTATATCCAGGGCCTTTTGGGCCATGCCTCCCTGAGGACCACCGAGCGCTATACCCATGTGGCCCGAAGAAACCTCCTTAAAATCCAAAGCCCGCTGGACGCCCCCGCCTTCCCCGGCGAATAAACGCCGGGCCAATACAGCGCCTTTATCGACCGGGTGCGGGGATTTATGAAGGAGCCGGGGGACGGGGAAGAAGCGATGAAAGCGGCGATCAGGTATTGCCGGGAGCATGGTATACTCAAAGAGTTTTTGGAAAACCACGCCGGGGAGGTGTTGAATATGTTGTTGGAAGAATACACGGTGGAAGACGCGATGGCCCTTATGCGAAAGGAAAGTCTTGAGG
This sequence comes from Spirochaetaceae bacterium, assembly GCA_031267955.1. Lineage (GTDB taxonomy): Bacteria > Spirochaetota > Spirochaetia > Treponematales > Breznakiellaceae > JAIRRR01. The sequence goes on from JAIRYB010000056.1 coordinate 2,636, forward strand.
AAGGCTTGGAACAGGGCCGCGAAGAAGGCCGGGAGGAAGCTGTAAGAAATCTGCTGAAATACGGTATGAGTCCCGAACAGGCGGCGGAAGCCTTGAGAATATCCCTGGAAACGGTTACCGGGATTCAGGGGAGAATAAGTTG
>JAIRYB010000074.1 GCA_031267955.1 Spirochaetaceae bacterium
TCCCCCGCGCAAGCGGGTTCTTGGGTATTAGACCCCCTCTCGAATAAAACAGGCTCCGCCGGTCCATGTTCCCCAGCAGCCTGTTGCACTTGTAGATTTTTTGCATATTCATGCAAAAAATCCCGATTAATGGGCATGCTTTCGGAGTTTGTAAGGAATAAAAATTCACTTTCGTGAATTTTTATGCATTTTATGCGCAAAGCGCAACAAACTCCCAGGGTGTTACGGCAATTTCCGGCTTGACCGCCGGCTTTACGGATAGGTTCCGCGAAACTTCTAAATCATCCCCTTTAAATACCGATAATCCTATTAGAGCTTTACCATAATGGCCGGGAACGTGCTGCCCCGGCAAATTCGGCGGGCCGGGGGGATCTATGCGGGCTGAATGCGAAGACTGCGTTTCGGTTTTGAAGGCGGAAACTGAATTGGCGGGTGGAATTTGCGCTATGGTGATGATGGTCCGCCGGGCTGTGGAGGCCCGCGCCTGGACGGATTTCGAGCTTCTTATGGAGAATCTGGCCCGCAGCGGGGCGGAATTTGAGGCATTGGAACAGGAACGGGAGGCGGTTTTCGCGGCCCTGGCGGAAAAAAACGAAGAAAACGGCGCGGCATTCGCAAGAGAAGCCGGCTTTTACGCCCTGGCGGCGCGGCTCCCCGTTGAAGAACAGAAGCTGCTTACCGGGCTTTACCGTAATCTTAAACTGGTTATTTTTAAAGCGGGGATCGAAAACAGCGCCCTGGCAAATTACCTTAACGGGATTCACGGTATTGTTTCCGATTTTATTGCCGCGGCCTTCCCCGACAGGCGGGGAAAGCTCTATACGCGGCGGGGCAGGCAGGCCCACGCGGATATGCGCAGCATGGTCCTGAACCGGCAGTTTTAAGGGCCGGCGTTTTGGAATCTGCGGGATTTAGGAGGATACCATGACATCGACCTTTATGGGAATTGAAATCGGCAAACGGGGGGTGGCGGCCCACCAGCAGGCCTTGACGATAACCGGGCACAACCTGGCCAACGCCAGCAACGAAGGCTATTCCCGGCAGCGGGTGGAGCTTTCCGCTTTTGAACCGATTTATCTGCCCGGCCTGAACCGGGAAGAAACGCCCGGGCAGATAGGGCAGGGGACTATTGTCAGCCGTATCGAGCGGATGAGGGACCAGCTTCTGGACAGGCGGATAATAGCCCAGGCCGGCGGGGAAGGGTACTGGACCGCCCGCGATCCCTATATACGCATGATGGAGCAGGCTTATCTGGAAGTTGGGGATACCTCCGTCAGGGGGAAGATGGACGCGTTTTGGGACGCATGGCAGGAACTTTCGATATATCCTGCGGATATGGCCCCGAGAACAGCCGTGCTGGAACGGGGCAAGACCCTGATTGACGGGATTCATGAACGTTTTAAGGCCCTTAAGGGGCTTCAGGATATGGCCGAGGAAGACATACAGCTTACGGTAAGGCGGGTGAACGAACTTTCCCGCGAAATTGCGGGCCTTAACCGCGACATACAGCGTATCCAGGGGCAGGGGGACAACCCCAACGACCTTTTGGACAGGCGGGATCTTCTGGTTGACCGGCTTTCCTCGATTATCGATGTGACCGTTGACAGCAGGGACCCCGACGAATTCATGGTCCACACGGCGGGCTTTGTCCTGGTACAGGGGCAGATAGGCCGCGGCTTCGATCTAGTGACAGGCACCGAAAACGAGGGTTATTCAAAGATTATCTGGCGCGAAACCGGGGACGAGGCCCATTTCCGCGACGGGAGTCTCGCGGCCCTGCTGGATCTGCGGGACCAGACCATCCAGGGCGAGATTCAGACCCTGGACAACATGGCCATGAACTTTATCGACCTGGTGAACGAAGTCCACCGGGAGGGCTACGGGATCAACGGATCTACGGGCCTCGATTTCTTTACCGAGCATCCTTTTGTAACCAATGTAAACGGCAATTATGACCGCGACGGGGACGGCGAGTACGATTCCAGCTATATTTTCCGCATGAACGGGACCAACGCGCTTGAGGCAAAGGCCCAGATCGGGCTTGAGGGAACTATCACTCTTTCCGGCGCGGACGGCAATGTAGAGGTTCCCTACTATCCCACCGATACGGTACAGGGCGTTATCGAGCGGATCAACAATGCCGGGGCGGAAGTTGTCGCCCGGCTTAACCGCGGCGGTTTTCTCTCCCTCAAAGGTACCACCGCCGAAGGCGCCATCGCGCCCGGGGGTAACCCGGATTTTGTGATACGCCATGTGGAAGATTCCGGGCATTTCCTTACCGGCTATGCGGGGCTGCTCAACGGCCCCGGTGCGGAAAACGCCTACGACTGGGCCAGCCCCGACGCGGTGGCTTCCCTGGCGGGCGGCGCGCGGGATTGGGCCGTGGCGCCTACCGCCCACCCCTCCGGCTGGATCGAGGTGAACAGGGCTATCCTTAAAGATCCCTTTGCCGTGGCGTCGGGTTTCGGCGAGAACGGGCGTCCGGCCAATCCGGGCAACGGCGAAGCGGCCCTGGCCGTGGCGGCGATCAGGAATACCGCCGTAATGGTGGGCAGGCTCGGCACTTTCGACGACTACTTTGCCGACGCCGTGGGCCGGATCGGTATGCTGGGCGAACAGAGCCGGGAAGCCCTGGCGACCGAGAACCTTATTATGAAGCAGCTTAAGGATATGCGGGATTCCGTTTCAGGGGTAAATATCGACGAGGAACTTGCGGCGATGATCAAGTACCAGCACGGTTACAACGCCGCGGCAAGGTTTATCACTACGGTCAATTCGCTCTACGATACGCTGATCAACCGGATGGGAGTGTGATGTATGCGGTTTTTTAGGAGGGTTTTATGAGGCGGGTTTCTACGGATATGCCGAATAACGATATGCAATTCTTCCTGAGGCGCCAGGAAGAGGGGCTGTCGGATATTCAGAACAAGATTGCCGGGCAGAAAAAAATGCTTGTCCCGAGGGACGATCCCCTGGCGGCTTCCCACGCGGTACGCTACGAATCCTACCTTGCCCGGCTTGAGCGGTTTGAAAAAAACACCCTGTACGCAAAGGAGCATTATAACGAAGTTGACGCGTATTTAAGGCAGGCCAATGATATTCTGCAAAGGATAAGGGAACTGTCGGTGCAGGGGGCAAACGGCACTTATACTAAAGAAGATCTTGGATTCATGGCCGTGGAGATAAACGAGCTGCTAAAGGAATTGGTGTCTATCGCCAACTCGACAGGTTCCGACGGCAAGCAGCTCTTTGCCGGGGACAAGGCTTTTACCGAGCCGTTCCGTGTGGTGGAAGGCGCGGTGCAGGGCGGCGGCGGTTCTTCGGAGCAGATACCGATGGTGGCCTCCGTGGAGTACCGGGGCGCCGGTTCGGCCAGGCGCGCCGAAATTACCGACAGGGCCTATTCGGAACTGGACATCGGCGGCGGGGAGGCGTTCTGGGCGGAAAAGATGCAGGTTTTTTCCGGCATTGACGCCGCCGATTACCGGGCGGAAAGCGCGGGGGGTTTTTTTATCGACGGGCAGGAGATTGCCGTGAGTCCCGGCGACACGGTTTACGCGATAGCCGCCAAGATAAACGATTCCGCCGCGCCGGTCAAGGCATACATCGATCCGGAAAACCGGGGGCTTGTGCTTGAAGGGACCAACGCCCACCTTATCAGGGCGGAGGACCGGCAGGGTTCCCGGGTTTTGCAGGATCTGGGGATCATCACGTTTAACAGCGATCCCGCCGCCCCGAACTGGCACCCGGGAGCGAGGGTTGCCGGAGGCTCGCTTTTCGACATGGTAATCCGCCTCAGGGATGCCCTGTTCCGGGCCGATCAGGATTTTGTGGGGAGCCAGGGCATTGGCGGCATGGATCTGGCCATGGCCAACCTGCAGAGCAGGCTTGCCCTGAACGGTTCCAGGCAGGAACGGGCGGAAAGCGCCTGGGAACGGCTCAATACCGAGATTCCCAACGTGACGGAGGCGCTTGGCCGGGAAAATTCCCTGGATTTCGCCGACGCCGCCGTGGAGCTGGGGATGATGCAGTTTGCCCACAGGGCGGCCCTGCAAACAGCGTCGAAAATACTGCCGGCTACCCTGCTTGACTTTTTACGCTGATAAATTGCGGCGATTCAGTCTGCCGCTTGCCGGTAATGCCAGGCGGGGCTTTATTCTCCCGGCCGGATAGCCGCATAACTTTTAAAAGGATTAGAACGTGAAGGCATCAACAAAACCTTATGGCGTAATTGAAGTGGACGAACGCCAGAGCATTAAATTTCCCATGGGGCTTTTCGGCTTTGAATCGTACAGGGATTTTGCCATCCTTGACGCGGACCGGCAGCCCTTTTACTGGCTCCAGTCGCTGGAAGTGCAGGAACTGGCGTTTATACTGGTAAACCCCTTCCTGTTCCGGCCCGATTACGAACTGGACATCAGCGACGAAGAACTTAAGGATATAGGGATTTCCAGCCCCGGCAAAGCGCTGGTGTTTTCGATCGTCACCATCCCGGCAGACGGCGGCCCCATGACCGCCAATCTCCAGGGGCCGGTCATCATCAACCGGGAACAGCGCATAGGCAAACAGGCTGTTCTTGCCGACTCCCGCTGGAAGACCAGGCACAATATCGTGGAAGAGCTGGCCGCGGCAAGGAAGGCGTCATGCTGATACTATCCAGAAAAGTCAATGAAAAAATAATGATCGGCGATGACATTTCCATTTCGATTATTGAAATAAGGGGAGAGCAGGTCCGTATCGGCGTGGACGCCCCCAGGACGGTAAAAGTGTTCCGGCAGGAAGTGTTCGACGCGATCAAGGCCGAAAACAAGGCCGCTTCCGAATCCGCCCCTGTCCTTCCGGCCCTGGACTTCGGCCCGGCCGCGGGCAAGAACCCGCTGGGGCTGTAGGCGGGCCTCAGAATTCCCCGTTCATGTCGCGGTTCTTCTCATAGAGCCCGTTGAATTCGCCGGCCACGGTACCGAAAACATCGAGCAGGTGGGGGTCGAACTGCGTGCCCCTGGCTTCCATCATTTTTTCTACCGCGACATTGTGGGGGAAGGCGGGCTTGTAGCTCCGCTCCATTCTCAGGGCGTCATAGACATCGGCGATTGACACTATCCTTGCCGCCAGGGGTATCATGTCCCCCTCAAGCTGGAAGGGATAGCCGCAGCCGTTCCATTTTTCATGATGGGAAAGGGCGATTTCTTTGGCCATGGGGTTGGGGTAGGTTGACAGAATAAACGCGCCGTTTTTGGTGTGTTCCTGCATGACATTCCACTCCCAGTCGGAAAGCGGGCCCTCCTTGTTGAGTATGTCGTCCGGGGTGCCTATTTTCCCGACATCGTGCATGGAAGCCAGGAACCCTATGTTGTCGATAAAATCCGCGTCAATAATAGCGTCGTAATCGCCGCGGTTGTAGAGTTCCTGCGCGAACGCCTGCGAATAATAATTTACCCTGGTGATATGCTTCCCGGTATCGTTGTCCTTGAGTTTCGATGCCTCAAGGAGACTCATAAAGACGCTCCTTAAAAGCCGCCTGTTTTCTTCGGTCACATCGTCAAACATGACGACGAATTCCCGGACGTTTTTCAAGTCTAAATTCAGGGGGAAAATATACACCCTGGTTTCCACAGTGGCCATGGACCGGGATTTGATCCGCGCTATCCCCTTCCAGGAAGAACCGTTTTTGCCGGAAACCATAGCCTCGCGTATGCTGCGTACATCGCTTAGGTTAAAGTACTTGCCGAAAACGTCGATGAACGAATACCCCACCAGTTTGAAAAACCCGGTAAAAAGATTTTCGCAGGCTTTGTTCGCGTAGAGAACCTTCATATCCTTGTCGATAAACAGTACCGGAAATACGCTGTTGATAAAGGCGCGGGCGGTCTGGGGGACGCCGCCCATCAGTTCTCCCGGATTGATCTCGTCCGGCCCGAACTGCGCCCTGTCCCTGCCGCCCTGGGGGGCGTCTTCCACGCTTTCAAACTCTTCGAGTTCCAGATTTTCAACGCCTTCCGCTTCGGGCGAAAGACTCTCCAGAGTTTCAGGCTCTTCGTCAAGAAGGCCGTCTATGCTATCAAAGTCACCCATAATTATCACCTGCATCTTTAAACTTAACGTTCCGCTTCCCGCCGGAAGCCTTCGCAAAATTTCGATTTTTGGGGAAAGCCCGCCTCCCGGAACCGCAGCGCCCCGACGGTCGCCATTCCCGGCAGCGCGTTTATTCGGGGTGTTTCGGGCCGGATTTTATCTCGGCGTCGCTTTTCCTCAGATAAATCGGCGCAGGTTCTTCAAATGAAAACCCGCCCTTTTCTATCAGTATATATTTTTTCCGGGAAAATTCTAGTAGCTCCCGGGATTTTCCTTTGCGGGAGGCGGGATCGCGGGCAACCTGGTTTTCCCCCAGAATCCCGGCCAGAAGGGGCGCGAGAAGCGCCGAATCCGGCCCGGTAACCAGGGCCGCCGTCTCTCCGGCCCGCCCCTGCCCGGCGGCGCGGACGGCGCGGGCAATTTCTCCGGCGTCCGCGTCCATAAAATCGGTCAGGCGCTCGTTTTGGCGGTAAAGGGCGGTAAAAAAACGGTTCTGCTTCGCGTCAATCGCCGGGATTACAAGGCCCGGCCAGGCTTCCGACGGCGCGGCAATACAATCCAGGGTGGGCGCCGCGACAAAGGGGATGCCCAGGGCCAGGGCTATGCCTTTTACCGCCGCGAAGCCGATACGGACCCCGGTAAACGAGCCGGGCCCCTGCATGCAGGCAGCAAGTTCCAGGTCTTTTGGCTCAAGGCCGGCTGCCCTTACCAGGTAATCAATCGTTTCAAGGAGAATTTCCGAATGTTTCGGCCCTGTGTCCGTTTCAAACTGGAAAATCCCGGCCGGGGACGAAACCGCGGCGGAAAAAAGGGAAGTGGCGGTGTCGATGGCGAGGATGTTCATAGTTCCATATCCCTGCCCAGGGCCGGGTCCGCCGCCCTGACGCGGATTTTCCGGCCCCCTTCATCGAGGAGGCTTAGCTCGATCACCCAGGCTTCCGGGGGGACAGAAAGGGGGACGCGCTCGCTCCACTCGATTACCGTAACGCCTTCGCCGTAGAGCAGCTCTCCCGCGCCCAGGGCTTCGAATTCCCCGTCGCCGGAAAGGCGGTACGCGTCGATGTGGTAAAAGGGGAGGGTTCCCTCGTATTCGCAGATGATCGTGTAGGTGGGGCTTGTCACTGTTTCCTTTACCCCGAGGCCCCGGGCAATGCCCTTGGCAAGGCAGGTTTTTCCCGTCCCCAGGGTACCCCGCAGGGCGACAACGGTTCCGGCTTTCAGATATTTGGCCAGCTTTTCGCCCAGCGCCTCTGTTTGTTCCGGGGAGCGGGTGATTATCTCGATATCGCGGGCAGGGGCCGCTTCCTCAGGTCTGGGGGAGCTTTCCCGCATCATCAAGATTGATAAGGAATTTCTTGAGTTCCCTCATCAAAGGGACCAGGGGGTAGTCGACAGGTTCGGGCATCGTGACAAAAATATTCTTTTGCCCTGTCGGTTTTGTTTCTATAGTAAAGTCAATGGAACGCTCTTCCGGCTTGTTTAAAAGTTCGAATTCCGCAATTCCCGAGTAAAGGCGGCGGTAATATATGGGGACTTCCTTTCTTACGACATTTTTAATTTGAACAACCTTCATGCTATACCCGCTCTGTCTTTTTTTTGATTTCAGTCTTCATTATATCTATATACCACAGCATTTATAACATTCAAGGCCTTTAAAGACGCCTTTAAGAATTTGATATGGAGGAATGAAGTTATGGAACTTCCCCGGTTAATGCGGAGTACCTGTCCCAGAACAGAGGCTTTTGCCTTTTTATCCTCTAATGAAATTTTAAGCCGAACTCCGGGTTTTAGTAAGCCCCGGGTACGTATAGAACACCCCCCGGGGGCAATATCCAGAATTTCTCCCACAAATTTACGGTTTCCTACACTCATTTGTGTCTCCGCGCGGGACCCGGAACCGGTTTTGGTAATGGTAATTATCCAGAATTCGCAGGGGATATTGACCTGGCGGCGCCTGTTTTTCCGCTTGAACAGGGTTTTGGGCTTCCCCAGGCTTAAAAGCTGGAGTATAGGCGGTTTCCTGGGCGCGGTTACAATGTCCAGGACGCGGCAGCGCTGGAGGAACCCGTGGTTCAAATTGTTGAAGTAGTTAAGCTCGGCCTGGCTTCCCCTTTGAAATCTCAGCGGCTGTCCCAGGGGGTTGACCGGGCATTCCACCATAATAACTTCCCCGCGGACCGTATCGACCTTGAGCGGGTAGGTTTTGCCGTTGGTGCTTAAAACCGCCTGGGTCCCGTAACCGATTTCCGGGACAGCCGCGCGCTGGAGAAAGGCCGGGGCCGCCTCGATGGCGTTCCGGGTCGAAAAAAGCTGGTAAAGTTCCTTCTGCACCGCGGCGTCGTTTGCGGTACGTTCGCCTTTCCTGGCTATCGAGCTATAGGTCCTCTTAAAATGCCTGTCTATCGCGGAAATATCCGAGAGAACCTCTCTGGGATTGTTTACCCCGTCCTTTGAAAAAACATACTCCAGCATCTTGGCCTGTTCTTTGCTAAGGTCGTAATTTCTGGCGATGGACCGCAGGGTAAAAACAGAAAACTGCCGGGGCGGGGCGAAATTTACCGATTTCCGCGCGCCCCCTGCCCGCGGGCCGGCATTCCTAAACCCGTGCCTGACAATATTGGCAACCAGGGCGACAATTATGATTATGCCCAGGCCGGCCCCCAGGATGATCGCCGCCATAGGATCGTCTTCTTTAAAGTACTGGACTGCCTGTGCCTGCAAAGAAGGCGCCGGAGACAATATCCCCAGCGCGGATAAGAATGTTGTGATCCGTTTCATAACAACGCCCCTGTTTCGGTTCACGCGGGAACCTTTAACGCCTCGTAGAACGATCTAAGCCGGGGGGCAAGCTCGTATTCCGCCAAATCCCCCACCAGGACCACGTCCCGGCCCTCGTAGGCCGCTAAAAGTTCCTTTAAGGCGGCGCTGAACTCCCCCAGGAAATCGTATACCGGGGAAGATTCGACCAGTATCCCGCTCAGATCCTGCCCCTGGGCCTGGATAAGGTAAAAGAGCCGGAAAAGTTTTTCCGCAACCGCCGAAAAGCCGCCCACTGTTTCCGCGGCCCGGCCGTCTTTGCCGGTCTGAATATCCAGGGGCAGTTCTTCAAGCCGCCCCGCAATCCCCGCGACCAGGCTTTCAATCCGCCCGATCTCTTCCCCGGGGTTTATAAGTTCCCTGATCCGTTCGTCAACCAGGGGGATTATATTTTCGGCCTTTGCGGCCCTTTCCGCCCCGCCGGGCCCGAAGGCCGCGTCTATGTCCCGGAAAAGCCGGGGGTTTTCATCTTCAAGGAAACTCGCTGCCGGGGAAGCCCTCCAAAGCCCGGCAATGCCCTCCGGGCCCTCCCCCTGGACGCAGGCGGCCAGAAAGCCGCGCGCCTTGCAAAGGGCGTCAAGGGCCAGTTCGGAACGCGGGCATACCTTGATATTGACCGCGCCCATGCTTTCAAGGTTCCGGCTGAAAACCGAGGAAATATCCGCGCCCGCAACCGGCTCCCCGTCGATTTCGAGTCCGTTAAGCCGGCATCCCGAGCCGCGGAGCCAGCCCTCTACGCCCGAGAGCAGCTCGCCTACAGTCTTTTCCGTTTCCAGGGTGATATCCGCCGTTTTTCCGTTAATGTAAATGTCCATTAAAATTTACCCTTCTATAATTATAATATCGCCTTTATTAAAGGTAACCATTAGTTTTAACCTGGGGAATCTTTTTTAGCGCCGGTTGTTATTGCCGCTGGTCTGCTGGCTAAAGCTGTCCAGGGAAGTGGACAGCTGTTCCATACGGCTGTAGGCCCCTTCCATTTGGGCGTACTGGTTTTTCAGCGACATTTCTTTCGCGGCAAGCTGCCTTTCCATGGTATCGATGCGCCGGGTGTCCTGGTTTATGCGGGAATCGATGGTCCCGGTTTTCAGGGTGATGATCCCCCCGGTTTCCACATACGGCTGGGTAAGCTTGTCCAGGGTATAGGCGAGGCCGCTGTCCACAAGCAGATCGCCGTCCGTGTCAAGGCCGAAGAGCTGCTGCACCGCGGCCAGCCGGCTTGCCAGGGCGTTGTCCAGGACTTTTTCGTCGATTTCCAGGTAGCCCCGCAGCCGGGAAGGGTCGTATCCCGTGCTTGCCCCGGAACTCCGCACGTCCGTCCCGATCCCGATCTGGGCCAGAAGGCTTAAGTCCATGTCCGAAGTAGGGTAGGGGGTGGAGGCCGCCCGCTGGAGGCCGCCGCGGAAAGAACTCAGCGTAGAATCGCCCGCAAAAACCCCCAGCCGTTCCCTCAGAGAATCCCGCTCTTCCGCGCTTAGATAAGTCAGGTCCTCGACGATCCGCTCGTCGGTGCGGGTAAGCACGTTCATCTCCGCCATAAGCCGGTTATAATTCCCCGCCAGGGAGATGATCGAATCCTTGATGGTTTCCCGGTCGGGTTCCACGCCCAGCGTTACCGGCCTTTCGGAAGCCGACTTAAGGGTAAGCGTGACTCCGGGGAGTATGTCGTCGATATTGTTGGACGCCCTTTTAAGCTCGATGCCGTCCATGGTGAATTCGGCGTCGCGGGCGACGGAAACCGGGTTTGTAGGTTCCAGCCCCCCGGTCTGCCGGGGATCGTAGACAAGGATGTTCCGTATATTGATGTCCCGGTGGGTATTGCGGTTTTCAATGTTTATGGAGGCGATAGATTTGTCGCCGGCCAGATCCTGGAGCCGGTACTGGTAGGGCTTGAATTCTTCGGAATCTTTGATGGCCGGAAGCCTGGCGCTTGATCCGTCGGTAAAGCCAAGGGTGATAAAGGCCAGATCGTCCACCCGCTTCGGCGGCTCCGGCGGTATCCACTGGGGAAGGGTTACGGTTATATCGTCGTTTTCCACGGTGATTCCCCCGTAGGTAACGGAACCGGTTTCCGGAATAGCCGGCCCCGGGGGCGGTTCCGGAATAGCCGCCATTTCCTCGCTGAAAGTTTCGGTAGAGGCCTCGAAGGTAAAGAGGAGGCCCGGTTCCGGCGGGATCGATGTTCTTAGGAGGACGGACGCGTTTCCGCCGGCGCCTGCCCAAAGCTCCCCTTTTTCCACCGCGATAAGCTGGACGCTTCCGGCCCCCGCCCTGACAAAATTTTCCGTCAGTTCGACCGGCCTGCGGGAATCGTTCATCTTTTCCATCATGCCGCTGTCAAGGGCAAGCTTTTCGGCATCGCCGGAAAATACAAGCCGGTTGCCCTCGCCGGTCACCAGGGATTCGACGAGCAGGGACCTGGTACCCCGCTGTACCGTAACGATGCTGGCCTGGACTATGTTTTTCCCGCGCCGGTTCAGGGACTCGGTAAATTCCCTCAGGGTCCCCCCGCGAAAATTGAAATTCACCTCGTCCTTTCCCACGGAAAACGTGTAGTTTCCCGGCTCTATCCTGAAACTGTCGTCAAGGGGCGCGGAAAGAAAGCGGTCCGCCTGGGCGATCCGGCTTATCGTGAAACTGCGCTCCTGCTCAAGGGCCTCCCTGGTCGCGGAACCTGTTATGACTGAGCTGTCCTGGGAATTGACGATGCGGTCATTAAAGGGGTTCTGGAAAGAGAAGAGCAGCCGGGCGCTGTCCTTAAGGGCGGTCATGCGCCGGTTTACATCCTGCCAATAGGTTTTTTCGTTTTTTAAACGCTCTACATTCTTCTCAACGCGATCCCTGGGGACGCGTTCGACCTTCATCAGGTCTTCAATGAGCTTTTCAGTATTAAACCGGCTCTTTACGCCCGGTACATAGATATCCGACATAACCCGCTAACATTTTCCCTGGGCCTGCCCCCCCTGGCGCGCGTTTCACAGGAACCCTTAGGCGGCCCGGCATTACGCCCGCTCGTCAAACAAAAAACCGATGGTTTCCTGGATTCTGCTGTGCAGGCGCTGCAATTCTTCCGGGGGCAGAATCTTAATCACCTTATCGGTTTCCGGATCGATCACCTTTACGGTTATTTCATGGGATTCATAATCGACCATAAACCTGAGTTTGCGGTTAAGGGCGGAGCTTACCCGCTCCAGATCGGCCGCGCTTGATTCTACAGCCCTGGAACGCGTGTTTCCCCGTGCCGGCGCGGCGGCTTTACGGGCAGCCGGGTATTCCGGCAGTCGCACTCCCTGCGCCTGAACAGCGGCGGCTCCGCCGGCCGGCGCGGCAATTTGTATGTTCATAATACCTCCCTGTATCGGCGCTCTGACGGGACCCTGTCCTAATCCGGGATACCGCGAAACGCTAAAAGTCAAAAATTCTTACCTCCGTGTAAGAATGCCTTTTTTAAAAAGAGACGGGGGAGGGCGCGAACTTCCCCGTCCCAACGTTTTAAAAGACGACGTCCAGAGGTCTTTTAAATACGCTGTTTAGCCCAAAAGCTGGAGAATCGACTGGGTCCGGGTGTTGGCCTGGGCCAGCATGGCATTCCCCGCCTGGGACAGAATCTGGTCCTTGGTATAGTTGACCATTTCCGACGCCATATCCGCGTCCCTGATCCGGGATTCTGCCGCCTGCATATTTTCCGCGGCAATCGCGACACCCTGGGCCGCCATTTCGAAGCGGTTCTGGTAGGCGCCGAGATCGGCCCGCTGCTGGGAAATCTGCATCAGGGCATTGTCGATAGTGCCAATGGCCTGGTTGGCGGCTTCCGGGGAAGTGATGGAAATAGTGCTTTCCTCCCCCTGGGCGCCTTGCAAACCGAGCGCCTGGGCGGACATATTGCCGATATAGACCTGTTCGTTCTGGTCCATATTGGCGCCCACCTGGAGCAGCATGGTCTTGGCGCCGTCTTCGCGGGCAAAAGCCCCGGTCAAAAGATTCATCCCGTTAAATTGAGCATGGCTCGCAATCCGGTTGACTTCGTCGATTAACTGGGACACTTCCACCTGAATCTGCATACGATCCTCGTCGGTATAGATACCGTTGGCGGATTGTACCGACAGTTCCCGTAAACGGTGCAGGATATCCTGGGTTTCCTGAAGGTAGCCTTCAGTAGTCTGGATAAACGATACACCGTTCTGTATATTCCGCTCGGCCTGGTTAAGCCCCCGGATCTGGCTCCGCATTTTTTCGGAAACCGCGAGACCGGAAGCGTCGTCGCCTGCCCGGTTGATCCGCTGGCCTGAGCTGAGCCTCTCAATGCTCTTCGCTACATCGCCATTGGTAACTCCCAGGCTGCGGTTGGCATACAGGGCGCTCAAGTTGTGATTAATAATCATAAGATAACCCTCCTTGCTGTAGGTTTATCCCGGCAATCCCTTGCCAGGACCGAACCGCACGGCCGGCGTCTTCCGGAGGCTTCGCGTCAATCCTCCGGGGTCCGCCGGCTTACGGAACGGACCGGTTATCGCCGGAGGCCTTTCGGGTATTGAACCCGGACAAGCTCCTGCCGATAAGCGATCCGTGCCGCCGTGCCGCAAGCGCGCCGTACCAAGAACAGCGCAGGGTATTTGTCAAATAACCGGGCAAGGCGGGGGCTTCCGCCCCCGCTCTACCTTTATACCTTTAATATACGGCTTTACTGGAGAAGTTGCAATACCGACGTGGTACGCTGGTTCGCCTGGGCCAGCATCGCCGTCCCGGCCTGGGACAGGATCTGGTCTTTGACATAGCTGACCATTTCGTTTGCCATGTCGGTATCCCGGATACGGGATTCCGCGGCCTGGAGGTTCTCCGCCCCGATATCGAGGCCCCGCACCGCGTGTTCAAGCCGGTTCTGGTAAGCGCCGAGATCCGCCCGCTGCTTGTTGATCTTCTCGAGGGCCGCGTCCAGGACGCCGATGGACCTGTTGGCGTTTTCCGGGTCTTCCAGGGACAGTATCGAATCGTCCTGCATTTCCCTGAGGCCGAGGCTGTTGGAGGTCATGGTGCCGATGAAAACCTGTTCCCGCTGATCCATGTTGGCCCCGATGTGCAGCCACATGGAGGCGGTAATCGCGTTTTCGCCGCCCGCCCGGGCAAAACGGCCGGTGAGCATGTTCATGCCGTTAAACTGGGCATGGCTGGCGATGCGGTCCACCTCGTCCACAAGCTGGGACACTTCCACCTGGATCTGCATGCGGTCTTCCGCGGTGTAGATGCCGTTGGCGGCCTGAACCGCCAGTTCCCGGATCCGCTGGATAATGTCCTCGCTTTCCTGGAGATAGCCTTCGCTGGTCTGGATGAAGGAAATCCCGTTGGCCGCGTTGGCCGAAGCCTGGTTAAGCCCCCTGATCTGGCTCCGCATTTTTTCGGATACCGCGAGGCCGGAAGCGTCGTCGCCCGCGCGGTTGATCCGCAGGCCGGAAGACAGCTTCTCCATGTCTTTGGTGAGGTAATTTTGGGTTACCTTGAGGGACCTGTCCGCAAACATGGCCGACAGGTTGTGGTTGATGATCATATCATCCTCCTTGATATTCTGTTTCCGGGCATCCTTGCCCGGACAGCCGGGTCCCCCGGCCGCGATCCACCGTCGGCGGACCAGTCCGAATGAGACCTTGCCGTATATATTTTCGGCGCCGTTTGCTTAAATCTTTAGCCTTTTTTTCGATTTTTTTTACGCTGTTACAAGGTTTGGCGTGTTTTCGGGGAATCCCGCCCTGCCGATCATTTACTCCCCTGTTATACACGGTTATAATTGGAGTTACGGTAGAAACCGCCTCAAAACCCCGCGTTTTCGGACGGGTTCGGTTTGGGTCGGTTTTCCGCTTTTACCAACGCCCCTGGCGGCAGCGCGCCGGAAATGTGGCGGGACTGATTCAGGAGTGAAAGACATGAAAAAATTCTTCCCGGTGCTTGTTGTTTTGTTTGCCCTCGGCCTGGCCGCTTTCCCCTTGGTTTCCTGCAATAGCCCGCCGCCGGCCGCCGAGGAACCGCCTCCTCCTCCTCCTCCTCCTCCTCCTCCTCCTCCTCCTCCCCCACCGCCGCCGCCCCCCCCTCCTCCCCCGCCCGAACCCGAGCCGGAAG
>JAIRYB010000120.1 GCA_031267955.1 Spirochaetaceae bacterium
GCGTCATCTACCGCCACTAATACCCCGGTCCCCCGCTCCGCTTTCTGGCGCTCCCTTTCAGCCTCCGCCATTCTCCGTCTTTCGCAGTATTCGGCATACGCTTCGTATAAGGCGCTTAAATCCAGCTGCTTCAGCACAAACACCAGCAGCCGCACCGAATCATCGTCCGGAATCAACACGCCGACGTCCATCGGCAGGCTCAGTTGATGTAATGAATTGAAATCGCTATAGTTTTTATCGGGTAGTGTTTGCATATGCCCATTATAGCAGCCGGGCGGTTCCGTTGGAATTCCGTCCGGCTCTTTTTTTCTCCGGTTCACGGCACATCCGGTTCTTTACGGGCGTTCCCGTGTCCTCCCGCCTTTGCCGCTCCTTCGACCTGGGCATTTCTTTTACAGCCCCATGCGCCCGAATAGCCGGAAAAGCAGATGTCCGGTACTATTTTGGCAGGGCATTCCTTATTCTTCGCGGTTTTTCCTTAATTTTTCCTTTCTTTTCGGGGATAATTGCCCTTCCGCGCGTTTATCCTGCCGGGCTTCCGGTTTTTCATTGACAAACGGGCAGGATGCGCGTAAATTTAAGGGAATAAACTAACCCTGACGGGAGGCCTAAAATGGCAAAAGTAGAATTGAAAAACATCAGCAAGGTCTATGAAGGCAATGTCCGCGCCGTGGACGACGCCAACATAGTGGTCGAGGACAAGGAATTCGTCGTTTTTGTCGGACCTTCGGGCTGCGGGAAGTCCACAACCCTGCGCATGGTTGCCGGTTTGGAGGATATCACCGAAGGCGAGCTCCATATTGACGGCGAATTGATGAACGATGTACCGCCGAAAGACCGGAATATCGCCATGGTATTCCAGAATTACGCGCTGTACCCCCACATGTCGGTGTACGAGAATATGGCTTTTGGCCTGAGGATCAAAAAGGTCCCGAAAGACGAGATAGACAAGCGGGTCAAAGACGCCGCCAAAATACTCGATATCGAAAAATTCCTGGACCGCAAGCCCAAAGCCCTTTCCGGCGGCCAGCGGCAGCGTGTCGCTGTCGGGCGCGCCATAGTCCGCAACCCCAAGGTATTCCTCTTTGACGAGCCGCTGTCCAACCTGGACGCCAAACTGCGGGTGCAGATGCGCGCGGAAATTTCCAGCCTCCACCACCGGCTCGACGCCACCATGATCTACGTCACCCACGACCAGGTAGAGGCCATGACCATGGCCAATAAGATCGTGGTCATGAAAGACGGCAAGGTTCAGCAGATCGGCTCCCCCATGAACCTCTACAACTACCCGGTGAACAAATTTGTGGCCGGTTTTATCGGTTCCCCCCCGATGAATTTCCTTACCGTCAAGGTACTGGACAAGGGCGGTTCCGTGGTCCTGGACGAAGGTTCCTTTGAGATGAAACCCCTGCCCCAGCACGCCGAATACATCAGGAATTATGTGGGCAAGGAGATTTTCTTCGGCATACGGCCGGAAGACATGACCTATGTTGAAACTCCCGCGTCCGAAAACAACATCGCCCTTAAGGTGACCGTAGTCGAGCCGCTTGGCTCGGACATCCACCTCTGGCTTACCACGGCCGGCAGCACGGCCCAGCAGATGGTGGCCCGGACCGAGCCGCACTATATTTTCAAAGTGGGGGACACCGCCAACTTTACCCCCAGGCTGGAGAAGGCCCGGTATTTTGACAAGGAAACCGAACTTTCCATCCTGGCCAAACTCGACGCCGAGGCTGTAAAAGGCTAAAACAGGGGCCGGGCGCGACAAACTCCTGGCAGCGGACGTTGCCCGGCCCATGCTTTTACAATCTTCACTACCGCCTTTAAAGATGTTACTATGCGGGGTATGGAATTCCGCCCGCCCGCCGGAGAGAGTCCGCCTGCCGCCGCCCTCGCGCTAAGGTCCTGCGCCCTGTACGGGGTGCTTTGGCAGTTCCGGCTTTTGGCCGGCGATACGGCTGATACCGCGGTATTCGCCGCGTCCCTGGCCGCCGGATTCGCCGTTCCCGTGATTCTGGCGGCCATGAGGCTCCGCCCGCCGGGCAGGGGCGAAGAAAACGCCGCGCGGCCCCTGCGGAATTTCCCGGCCCTGGCCATCCTTGCCTTTATTCCCTGGGCAACGCGCGCCCTGATCGCCTTTCCCGGTTTCTTTGCCGCGGACACCGCTGTTTTCGATTCCCTGCTCCTTGGCTTTGACCGCAACAACTTTGTCTCGCTTTTCCCGTATTACTGGGCGGGGCTTTTTACCTGGTTTTCCGCGCGGTCCCGTTTTTTCCTCCGTTTTGACATTATCGCCGCGCAGCTGCTGCTCCTGGTATTTTATTGCCTGTTCCGTACCGCCGCCATGGAGGCCTACCGCTGGCCGGTGACGATGATCGTTCTCTTTACCGCGATAGTGCTTTTCCAGCTTCTCGCGCTTATGTTTTCAACGCCCGCCGAATACCTGGTGCGCCGGGCCGAGCGGGTCCGGGCTGCGGCGGTACTGATCGTTTTGGCGCTCACGGCCGGCATTCTGATGATCCGCCCTTCCCAGGAACGGGCTTTGGAGCGGGGAGGCGGGCTGCTCCAGCCGAACCTCTTCCGCTTCGACTTTTCCCAGATATTAAAACTGCAAAGCGAGATCCGGATGAACGACGACCTTATCCTTATCGTCCGCAAGGAATCCCAGGATCACCATATCTACCTCCGCCGTTTTATACTTTCAGGCTACAGCGAGAAACAGGGTTTCTTCCGGCACGAGGGGCGGGACGAAACTGACCACCCGCAGAAACTGCCCGGAACACGGACCAGGGTTGACGGCGCCGATGTTCCGGGGGGCCGGTTTGTCGGGCAGGAATACTTTCTTGTCAATTTTGACGCGTCCGCCTTTATCGCCATTAACCAGCCCAGGGAAATTATCCCCTACGAAAGCTGGGACGCGTCTTCCTTTAATTCGGCCTATGGCGTTACCAGTTATGTCAGCGATATATCAGCCGATATTCTCAGCTCCAATTCGCCCCGCCGGCCCCTGCCCCCGGACGGCGCGGTTTCCTTTTCGGGTTTTTCCGCCGGGGACTTCGGGATGGATGAGGAAGAATACGCGTACTATACCGAATACGGCGGGGACGACCGTATTGCCGCGTACGCGGGAGAGCTAAGCCGGGCTTATGTGTCTTCCGGCGATATGGCGCAGGCGGTATACGAACG
The DNA here is from genome assembly GCA_031267955.1 of Spirochaetaceae bacterium. GTDB lineage: Bacteria > Spirochaetota > Spirochaetia > Treponematales > Breznakiellaceae > JAIRRR01. Next base: position 3,187 of record JAIRYB010000120.1, read on the forward strand.
GCTCAGGTACGGGGAATACCGCTACAGCCTGAAGCCCGGAATCGCCCCCGACGGGGACCAGCTTGCGTGGTTTCTCTATGAATCAAAACGGGGGTACTGTTCCTACTTTGCCTTTGCCATGACCCTTATGCTGCGCTCCCTGGGCATACCTTCGCGGGTCGCGGTGGGTTTTTTCCTCGATCCGCAAAGCGGCGCTTTCGACTATTACCCGATCCGTTCCGACATGGCCCATGCCTGGGTTGAAGTGTACTATCCGGATTACGGGTGGATCGACTACGACCCCACTACTACCCAGTTTGCGGAAGATGAGGAATTCAATTTTTCGAACGGCGTCCCCCCGGAACTTTTCGAGCGGCTCATAAAGGAAATCCTGGAGAACCGTTCCCGGATGAGCGCGAGACAGGGAACAGGCGGGGAAGAAGATCTGGGCCGCTCAAATTCGATAGGCGGGAACGCCGTTTCCTTTCTCCGGAAAAGAGGGGCGGTCCTGCTTTTAATACTGATAGTGTTTCTATTCCTGTTCCTGCGCTGCGGGTATCTGATGTTGTACTACGCCTCCCGGGATCCCAGGAAAAAGGCTATCCGGCTCTGGGCCCATGTACGCCGGCGGCTTGCCCTGGCCGGTTTCAGGCGCGGCGGGGACGCGGGGGAAGCCGAATGGGCCCGCTCTCTGGACGGGCAGCACGATCTCGGCCTTTACCCGCTTTACGGTAATACCGCCGCCGCGCGCTTTTCCCGGGTTTTCCCCCCGGAAGAACTGCGGGCCATGCGGGAAAACTACCGGGAATTTTCCGGGCGCTACCGGCAAACTGTTTCCCTGTTCCGCCGCTTCCTGGCCTGGGTTCTGCCGCCTCTGGCAATGGCGGCCGGGAGGCGCGGCCCGGGGCGGCATAACGGCCCGTCCGGCGGAAACGCGGGAAAGATCCCCGTTGTCCTGTTTATGGTTCTGCTTTTTGTTTTCGCGGGCGACTCCGCCCCGTCGGAAGAACCGGGGGAAATCCTGACTGCGGACGGCCTTCTTGAAGCCGCCGACAACGCCCAGGAACGGGAAAACTGGGAACTGGCCATCAAATTTTATACCGAGGGGGAAGGCCTCTTCCCCGGCGATCCCCGCTTCCCCATGACTCTGGGCGCGCTCTACTACAGCCGGGAACTCTACCATCTTGCCTGGGACGAATACCGCAAGGCCGAGGCGATTGCCCCCGACGATCCGTATCTGCTGTACCATCTTTCGCGGACAGCGGGCTACCTTAACCGGGACGCTGTTTCCGCCGGATATCTGGAGCGGCTGATTGCCATCGATCCGGAAAACCAGGACGCTATCGGGACGCTGGGGTGGATGTACTACAAACTGCACCGGCTTAACGACGGGGAGCGGCTCCTGCTCGACGCCGTTAGCGTTTACGGGAGGGAACCGGATTTCGCCATGACCCTGGGTACTATTTATTCCGATATGTTCCGTTACGATGACTCGAAATACTGGTATCTAAGGGCCATTGCGGAAAGCGAAGAACTGAGCAACAGGGAATTTGCCGCTGTTGCCCATTACAACCTTTCCATTCTTGAAAGCCGGTACTATCGCTACGCCGACGCCTTCGAGAGGACCAACAGTTCCCTGTCTTCGCACAACCGATCTTCCGGCAGGCTTGCCCGGGGGGAATTGTACCTCAGGCGCATGGAACTGCCCCGCGCCCTTTCGGATTATCAGGCGGCCTACCAGATGGATACTTCCCCCCTGTCCAAGGTAAACCTGGCCCAGGCTTTCCAGACAGCGGGCCGGCTGGAAGAGGCGCGTCTGTACGCCGAAGACTGCCTTGAATCCGGGGACCTTTCATGGATGCTTAACTACGGCATTGATATTGACCGCTACAGGCGGGATCTGCACGAAATACTCTACAAAACCTATTCGGGGCTTGCCAAAACCGAAAAGAGGAAAATCTACGCGGGTTTTTTGCAAAAGATCAGGGGCGTCTATATGGGATGGTACTACGCCGTTAAATCGGTATCCCATCATTACCTTTACAAAAAGTACAGCCTCAATGCCGCCCGCGCCTACGAAGCAGAATCGTCAAACAGCGTGGATACTAAGCCTTTAAATGAATCTGTTTTAAGCGCGGGATCTTACGGCGCCCAGGGCCTTGATTCGCAGATACAGTACTACAACGCATTCGAGTCCTACCCCCGGAGGGCGTACCGTTACCTTAAAAACGCCCGCCAGTTCGAGGTCCCCCTGATACCCCTGTCGGAACCTTCGTATATTGCCGAGGAGGGATACCTGTTCCGGGACGCCGGGCTTCTTGAGCGGGTCATCCCCCTGTTCGATCCGGCCTGGGAACGGGACATGATTGCCGACACCTACGCCAAATTGTACCGGCTCCTGGACAAGAAGCTGCCCGGAAAGGAAAAGGGCCTGAAACTCCGGGATGCCGCGGAAAGGCTCTACGCTTTAAACCAGGGGGCGCTGAGGCAGAACGGCATCAGGCTGCCGGTAGAATTACTGCTCGACACGGACCGCGCCGCATCTCCCGGCAGGACGGACAGGGCGCTCCGGAAAGCCTTTAAAAAAATGGGAATAGAAGCCGCGCGCCCCGGAGAACGCGGCGGGGGGAACCGCTACCGGCTCAGTATTACGGTAAACGGCGGCGAAGCTTTCTGCGAGCTCTACGACGGGGGCCGCGGCACAAGCTTTTTCCGCGAATACATTCCCCTTTCATCCCTAAAACCCGCCGCCATAAGCGATTTCGCCGCCGCGCTGGGCGATGCGGTTTTTGTCGGGTTTGACCGGTAACCGCGTACAAACAGCCCCCGGAATTGCGCTTGTTGTTTATATGTTTTATACTGCAAATATGAATGCAATAATGAACATGAAAAAATCAGCCGCGCTGCGGCGCGCCTTTGCGGTATTTACCGCTTTTTTGTTTTTTACCGCTAATTTTTCCGGCTGCGCCAGTTCCGGCGGCGGGAAAGGGGACCTCTACGGCGGGCTTGGCAAGCCGTCCGATCCTGTACCGCTTATGGGCGGGGTACGGACAGGGACCCTTCCCAGCGGGCTGCGTTACTATATCCTGCCGAACTCCCGCCCGGAAAACCGCGCCTTTCTGACTCTGGCTGTCAACGCGGGCGCTATTCTGGAAGAAGAAGACGAGCAGGGCCTGGCTCATTTTGTGGAACACATGGGCTTTAACGGCACAAGGCGCTTTCCCGGAATGGAACTCGTGAATTACCTCCGTTCCCTGGGCATGCGTTTCGGCCCTGATGTGAACGCGTATACCAGTTTTGACGCCACGGTATACGGCATTGAAGTGCCGGTGGAAACAGGCGGCGACGGGCTGAAACGTATTCCCGCAAGGGCCCTGGACGTGATTGACGACTGGGCCCACGGCATTACCTTTGACCTTGCCGACGTGGACAGCGAGCGGGCTGTTGTTACGGAAGAGTACCGGATTCATCTTGGCGCGGGAGAGCGGGTCCAGAGGAAACTCGCGCCGGTTTTGTTCAGGGGTTCGATTTACGCCGACAGGGATGTCATCGGGCTTCCTGAAATTATTGCGAACGCGCCGGCCTCCAAACTGGAAAACTTTTACCGGAAATGGTACCGCGCCGATAACATGGCGGTGATCCTGGTGGGCGACTTTGACGCCGCGGCCCTGGAAGCGGAATTGCCGCTGCGCTTTACCGTCCCCGCCCCGCGGGACGCCCTGAACCGGCCCTATTACGAATTGCCGGAACCCCGCAAGGGCAATTTCCGCACGGAAATTATCACCGATACTGAATACCCCTATACCCGCGTTGACGCCTATTACAAGGCGGCCCCCCGGCCTCTTAAAGGCACGCTGGAATCCTACCGGGACGGGGTTATGGATTACCTTATCGGAGATATTCTGTCCGTGCGTTTTGAAGATGCTATGATGAAACCCCAGACGCCTTATTCCGACGCTGGCGCCTGGGCCATGCGGTACGGCAGGGAATCCGGCTTCCATGTATTAACGGCTATAGCCAAGCCGGATATGGCCCGTGAAAGTTTTACGGAGATCATGCTGGAAAAGGAATCGCTTGTCCGTTATGGTTTTACCAATACGGAGATTGACCGGGCCGGGCGTTCCCTGCTCTCGGCTCTTTCCGCGGCGGTTTCCGAGCAGGACCGCGAAAATTCGGGCAGCCGTGTTTCCGCCCTTACGGACTATTTTCTCCAGGGGCGGATTATCGCCGATGCGGAATGGGAACTGGACGCCGTCACCCGGCTTCTGCCGGGAATCAGCGCCGCCGAGCTTGCCCGGCGGGTTAAAAGCTATTATGATACCGAGGATCTTACGGTTGTCGTGATCGGTTCGGAATCGGATCTTGCCGGCCTGCCCCGGGAGGCGGATATCCGCAGAATCATCGCGGACACGAAAAGGGCAAAGATTGAAAGGCCGGCCGAAACCAGGGTTTCGGAAGAACTGCTTGACCGGGAACCCCGGCCCGGCGCTGTCGCGGGCGAAACCGTTGACAGCGAGACCGGCGCCATACTTTGGGAGTTAAGCAACGGCGCGCGGATCATACTAAAACCGACAAACAATAAGAACAACGAGATAATACTTCACGCCGTGGCGCGCGGGGGAACCGCGGCTGTTCCGGAATCCGATTTTATTTCCGCGGACCTGGCGGCGGAAATGGGCGCCGCATCGGGCCTCGGCCCCTATTCCAGGACGGAACTGGTTCGAAAACTGGCGGACAAGCAGGTGTCGGTCTCGTTTTCCGCGGATTCCTTTACCCGCGGCATTGACGGTTCCTCTACTGTCTGGGACCTGAAATCCCTGTTCGAGCTTCTCTACCTTACCTTTACCCAGCCCCGCATCGATGAAGACGCTGTCCGGGTCCTGCTTGATCAGTACCGCACCTCCTTGATCCGGCAGGGCGAAAATCCTGAAAATGTTTTTTATGACGAGGCAAGGCGGTTTGCCTATGGCAATGATTACCGTTTCGCCCCCATGCGGATAGAGGATCTGGAAAAGGTTGATATTGCCGCGGCCCGGCGCTTCCTCTCCAGGGCCCTTAATCCCGCGGATTTTACCTTCGTGTTTACCGGTAACCTGGACACGGACGCTCTCCGGTCCTATGCCGAAATTTACCTGGCGTCCATTCCGCGGGGGGAATCCTGGAACAGTTTTGGCGAGATTGAAATAAACCGCCCGCGGAAAATTCTAAAAACCATCTACAAGGGCCGGGAAGAAAAGAGCATAGTCTTCCAGGGCTGGTTTATGCCCGCCGCCTTTAATGTGTCCGACAGCATAAAGGCATCGGTGTTACGCGAATATCTGGATATCAAGCTTCTCGGGGAAATCCGGAACAGGCTGGGAGGCGTTTATTCCATACAGGCAAATTCCAGCCTTTCCTCCCTGCCGCCTCCGGGGGAATTGGCGATGGAAACTATGTTTTACTGCGACCCCGGCCGGGCAGAGGAACTGCGCGCAGAAGTAATACGGCATATAGAGTCTGTCGCCCAGGGAACCATTGACGGGGATATTTTCGCCAAGGCGGTGGAAGCCATGAAAAAGGCCCACGAGAACGCCCTGCAGAGCAACAGCTTTATTGCCAATTACTACGCCAACCTCGCGGTTATCTTTAACCAGCCTTTAAGCACTTTGGATAAACGCCCGTTCCTGTACGACTCGGTAAGGCCGGATGATTTAAAGGACATCTGCCTCAAGCTTCTTCCCCGGGGGCCCGCGGTACTGATTCTCTATCCCGAGGGGCGGGAAGGCAGGGACTGAACAGGGTTGCCGGACCATTAGGAGGGAGCTGTGTATTTCGATTACTATTACCTTGTTCTTGTAGTACCGGCGTTGCTGCTTTCTCTCTTTGCCCAGATCCTGGTAAAGAGTACTTTTGCGAAATATTCCCGCATTCCCTCCGGACGCGGCCTTAGCGGGCGGGACGCGGCTGTCCTGCTGATGCGGGCGGCCGGCATTCCGGACGTATCCATACAGCCCGTAAGCGGCGCCCTGACCGATCACTACGATCCGGGATCAAAGGCGCTCAGGCTGTCCCAGCCTGTATACGGACAGAAATCAATCGCCGCCGTGGGAGTCGCCGCCCATGAAATGGGCCACGCCATCCAGCACGCCAGGTCCTACGGCCCCCTGGCGCTCAGAAGCGCCCTGGTCCCAATAGCAAACATCGGCTCGTCAATCGGGCCCTGGATTGCCGTGGCCGGTTTCCTCTTTGCCGTCCCCATACTCGCCAATATCGGGATTGTTCTCTTCGGCGCGGCGGTACTGTTCTATGTCGTTACGCTGCCGGTAGAATTCAACGCATCGTCCAGGGCCATTGCCATTCTGCGGGACAGCGGGGCGCTCCGGGAGGACGAACTGCGCGGCGTAAGGAAGGTGCTTACCGCCGCCGCGCTGACCTATGTCGCGTCGGCCCTGACCGCGCTTATGAGCTTCCTCCGCCTGATACTCCTCTCCCGGAACAGGCGGCGGGGCTGAAAACGTTCTGCGGCCCTCCCGCCGCGATAAACGCGCGGG
>JAIRYB010000144.1 GCA_031267955.1 Spirochaetaceae bacterium
TATATTCACTTGCGCTAAATGCCTCCCAGTTTTTTATGCTCAGATAATTTATTGAAACAAACGGCCCAAGAATAATATTTTCTATATCAAAAGGATTCCAGTATAGATTTCCGTTCAAAAAATACAGGCTTTGATTCCATTCCTGCGCGTTAATCGGATAATTGGCTATGTATTTCAGCGGGTTTATTTCAAGCCCTATATTCGTTTTATTATGTTCCACGAAAATATCGAGCAGGCTTGCCGACAATTCGAAGTTGTGTTCATTTGAAAAAATGTTCATCCCCCAGCCAAAACTGCCGTAGTTCAATTTGAATTCAAAATCCCCGCCAAGCATTTCCTGTGTATGTATATTATGAAGAATGGCGGAAAGTATTACCAATGACAATAAACCTGTTTTCACAGTTATCCTCCATTGTTGTTTTTAGCGTATAGTACCCCGGCGGATCTGTCAAGAAAAATGACGCCCGGCGTTCCGGATTGTTTTGTCCGGCATGCCCTGGATAAAGCGGCAATGCGCCGGCAGCGCGCGCCAGCTTGTTTTCTTAATATTTTTTGGTTATTCTCAAGATATGGCGGAAAAGCGGGGCAGCGGGACCAAATTTGCCGTAAGGCAGACGGAAAAGCTTAAGGAGCCGGGGGAATTCCGGGTGATCCTCCTCAACGACAACTATACCACCATGGATTTTGTGGTAGAGATCCTCATGCTGGTATTCCACAAATCCGAGGAAGAAGCCGCCCGGATTATGCTGGACGTCCACCGCAAAGGCCGGGGGATTGTCGCTGTTTATCCCTGGGATATAGCCCAAACCAAGGCGGATCAGGTCCATTCTCTGGCGCGGGAGCGCCAGTTTCCCCTGCGCTGCGTGGTGGAGCCGGTATAATGCTGTTTTGTCCGATTTTTCGATTAAATACAATGAATATCCGAAAGGTTTGTATTATGCCGCGCTTTCTGCTATTATGTTAAAGAGAGGATAATTTAGTGAAAATCAGCCGCCATGTGCAGGCTATCATCAACGCTGCCTATAACGAGGCCAAGATACGGAACCACGAGTATCTGACGCCGGAACACGTTCTTTACGCGGCCCTGGCCTTTGACGAGGTCCAGGGCATACTCTCGAACTGCGGGGCCAACCTGGACCAGCTTAAGAACGGCATGGAAAATTACTTTGACCAGAAAGTCCCGGTAATGGACAATATCGAGCCTACCCAGACCGTGGGCTTCCAGAGCGTTCTGGAAAGGGCCGTTATCCAGAGCCAGTCATCCCAGAAGGATACCCTGGATGTGGCCGATCTCCTGGTGTCCCTCTACGACGAAGAACGGAACTATTGCGCCTACTACCTCCGCAAGGCGGGAATCAGCACCCGTATCACCCTGCTGGAAAGCCTGAGCCACGGCCCGGAAAACGAAGGGTACGGGTCCGCTTACCGCGGGCCGGACGTGATCCATTTCGGCTCCGGATATTCGGACGGCAAAGAATACACGGGCGACGAGGGCATCGAGGCCGGCCCCGGGGAAACCGCCGACGGCTCCCAGAAGATGCGGCCCGGCAAAAAAAGCGCCCTGGAGCGCTATGCCACGGAGCTTACCGCCCTGGCCCGGGACGGGAAGCTGGAACCTGTAATCGGCCGGGAGGCGGAACTGGACCGCACGGTCCAGGTGCTTTGCCGGCGGCTTAAAAACAACCCGGTCCATGTGGGCGATTCCGGGGTGGGGAAAACCGCTATTACCGAGGGGCTTGCCCAGCGCATTGTAGAAGGGAAAGTACCGCCCACCCTCAAGGATTTTCTGATATTCTCGCTGGATATGGGCGCGCTGGTCGCGGGGACCAAGTACCGGGGCGATTTTGAGGACCGGATCAAGCGGGTTGTCGAGGAAATGCTCAAAAAACAGAAGGCGATTCTCTTTATCGACGAGATCCACACCCTGGTCGGGGCGGGTTCGGTTTCGGGGGGCGCCCTGGACGCATCGAATCTCCTTAAGCCGGCGCTCACTTCCGGCAAAATCCGCTGTATAGGCTCGACTACCCATGAAGAATACGGCAAATTTTTCGATAAAGACCGGGCACTGTCCCGGCGTTTCCAGAAAATCGACATTAACGAGCCTGTCCCGGACGACGCGGTGGCGATCCTTATGGGGCTTAAGCAAAAATACGAAGAATACCACCATGTCCGCTACAGCGACGAGGCGGTGGAAGGCGCGGTACGGCTTTCGGCCCAGTTTATCACCGAGCGGCGGCTCCCGGACAAGGCCATTGACGTGATCGATGAGGCCGGCGCTTTCGCCAGGATCGAGGCTTTCAAGCGGTCCGAAGCGGCCGGCGGGGCGAAAGGCGGGGCTAAAAATGCGGGGGCAGCGCAGGAAGCCCTTGTCGAAACAGTCGATATCGGTCTTCCCCTGATCGAATCGGTGATCGCCCGCATTGCACGCATTCCCGAGCGTTCGGTAGGGGAAAACGAGAAGGACAAGCTCAGGTCCCTGGAGGGGAAGCTCCGGTCCAGGGTCTTCGGCCAGGAAGATGCGGTGACCGCGGTGGTCAAGGCGGTAAAGCGGTCGCGGGCGGGTTTCCGGGGGGATAACAAGCCGGTGGCCAATTTCCTCTTTGTGGGGCCTACGGGAGTGGGGAAGACCGAGCTTGCCCGCCAGCTCGCGGATATTCTGGGGGTGGCCATGCACCGCTTTGACATGAGCGAGTACCAGGAAAGGCACACTGTCTCCCGGCTCATCGGCTCGCCTCCCGGTTATGTAGGCTACGAGGAGGGCGGCCTCCTTACCGACGCGGTACGCAAGCAGCCCCACGGCGTGGTACTGCTGGACGAGATCGAGAAAGCCCACCCGGATATCTACAATATATTACTCCAGATTATGGATTACGCTACGCTGACGGATAATAACGGCAGGAAGGCGGATTTCAGGAACGTGGTCCTTATCATGACCAGCAACGCCGGCGCCCGGGACATAGGGAAGAGCCTTATCGGATTTGGGGACCGGGTTGCCGGGGAGTCCGAGGTGGACAGCGCGGTTGAAAAGATATTTACCCCGGAATTCCGCAACCGGCTGGACGTGGTGGTCCGTTTCAGCCATCTTTCCCAGGAGATCATGAGTTCCATCGTGCGGAAAGAACTCGATCTTTTCCGGGACCAGCTTGCGGAAAAAAAGGTGGCGCTGGAAGTAAGCGATGCCTGTATAGCCCGTCTGGCGCAGGAAGGCTACAGCCGGGAATTCGGCGCCCGGAATGTGGGGCGCCTTGTCGAGGATAAGATCAAGAGTTTCTTTGTAGACGAGGTCCTTTTCGGCCGCCTGAGCGGGGGCGGGGATGCCCGGGCGGACTGGCGGGACGGCGAATACTGTATCGACATACTCCGGCCGCGGGACTAGCCGGGCCTGCCTATGATCCCGCTCCAACCTTGTTTCCGCGCCCCGTTGCCGCGCGGCCTGGCCGGATAAAATGCGCTTCGGGCCGCCGAGTTTCAGGCCGGGGCCGGATCCGCGTTTTCCCCGGCTTTCGGAACATGAACGCTTTGCCTTTCCCCGCCCGGAGGAGGCCGGCGGCGATATTGTCGCTGTCGGGGGGAACCTTTCGCCGGGCATGCTCCTTTCCGCCTACGAGCAGGGGATATTTCCCTGGTACAACCCGGAAGATCCGCTAATATGGCAGTCGCCCGATCCCCGTTTTGTCATCTTCCCGCAAAAGCTCCACGTCTCGTCCTCCATGGAAAAGATACTTAGGCGGGGGGATTTTGAAATCGCCTTTGACCGGGATTTTCCGGCGGTTATCAAGAACTGCGCGGAAATTTGCCGGAAGGGCCAGAAGGGCACCTGGATTACGGGCGACATTATCGACGCCTATACCGAGCTCCACCGTCTGGGCTGGGCGCATTCGGCGGAAAGTTACGCGGGGGGCGAGCTTGCCGGGGGCTGTTACGGCATCAGGCTGGGGAATGTTTTTTGCGGGGAGTCCATGTTCGCGCGGCGTTCAAACGCCTCCAAGGCGGCCTTCCTTACCCTGGCCCGTCTGCTTTTTGCCGACGGCCTTGCCTTTATCGATTGCCAGATGCCCACGCCCCACCTGGCCGGCCTGGGCGGGGAGGAAGTGGGGAGGCGGGAATTTCTTTCCCTTCTGGGAACGTCCCTGGCCGAAACCCGTAGCGCGGGCAACCCGGACATGGCCGACCGCCGGGGGAACTGGGCTGAACGTTACGGGCGCTGAAAACGGCACAGAAGCCGGATTGCGCCCGAAGGGCGGTGGCACGGATGCCGCTGTAACCACGGTTGTCCGGCATTGCCGGACAGCTGGAGTTTGCCACAGGCAAACTCCGATGCCCTAATCCGGCATGGACGCCGGTTTCCGGCGCAGCCGGGCCGGCAGGACGCCGGCTACGATAGATCCAGCGCAAGGGATAGAAGCGGTATCCTTTTTTGCGGAGGCAAAAAAGATACAAGCGTATAGCCCGGTCCGGCCACGCAGTGGCCGGATGCGCCCAAAACAGGAAAATAAGAATTTCTATAAAATTGCCCTGCTGTTTGTTCCCTGCTATCCGCC
>JAIRYB010000021.1 GCA_031267955.1 Spirochaetaceae bacterium
GACGCCCTCCTCGCCGCGGCAATGCTTTCCCTGGGCGCGGCAAAGGGCGTCGAATTCGGGGCGGGTTTCGCCGCGGCTTCTTCCCGGGGTTCCGTCCAGAACGACAGGCCCGTGCCGGCGGGCGATGCTGGTAACGCCCTCCCGCCCGGCGTCCCCGCGCTGGCTTATGGCAGCAATAACGCGGGCGGCGTCCTGGGCGGCATTTCCAACGGCATGCCCCTGGAATTCACCGTGGCCTTTAAGCCCGTCCCCTCAATTTCAATGAAACAGCAAACCGCTGACCGTTCCGGCAAGGCCAGGGAACTGGCCGTCAGGGGCCGCCACGACGTGTGCGTCTGCCCGCGCGCCGTCCCGGTAGTGGAGGCCATGGCGGCCCTGGTGCTTGCCGATCTGCTGCTCCAAAACCGCGCCTCGCGCCTCAATTGGCCGGCGCGGGATTAGTATCCGGACTCTATTCAAAATAAGGGTTTCCCGCAAAAAAACGCGCCCGAATCCCGATACTGCTATTATCCATAACTATAATATTCCCTGACTCCTAGCAGCCTGTTGCACTGTAGGTTTTTGCGCCACTTCGTACCGCAAAAACCACGATAAATGGGCTCCTTACGCAGTTTGCAGGGTAAAAATTCGCCTATTCGGCGATTTTTTGAGGATTTAAACGCGAAGCGCGACAAACTGCTAGCCGCGCCCCTCCCGGAAAAAGCCCGCGAAACATTCCGGCAGCGGGGCGCTTATATCGATCCCCTCACCCGCGATTACAAGGCGGGATGCGTGGAGCAGGAGCCGCTTTACCGCGCCTTGCTTTCGCAGCGCCCTGTTCAGCGCGAAGTCCCCGTATTTATCGTCCCCCAAAACAGGGCAGCCGATCTGTTGCAGATGGCGCCGTATCTGGTGCATACGGCCGGTCCCCAGTTCCAGTTCCAGCGTTGAAAATTCCCCGCCTCCAGGGGGAAGGGGGCCGCCGTTCAGCCGGGCATAGCTTGTTTCGGCTGTTTTCCGCCTTCCCCGTATATCCAGATCCGTCCTGATAACGCCGGAATCGGGCGCGGGGCGGCCGGCGCAGACGGCGAGGTAGCACTTGAGTACCGCCCCCTTCCCGCTGTTTCCGGCACGGGCCCTCCCGGCCGCGAACAGGGCGGAAAATTTCGCCGCCGCTTCCCGGCCCTTGGCCGCCAGCAGAACCCCGCTTGTGTCCCTGTCGAGCCGGTGTACAAGGAGCAGCATCTTCCCCTCTTCGATGCGGACGGCGGGATCAAGCCTGCCCCCCGGATCATTCAGAATCGAGTCCAGGGAAAGCCCGACGCCCTTGCCACCCTGTACCGGAAGCCCGGCGGGCTTGTCAAGGACAATACACTCGTTATTTTCAAACAGAACGCCAATACGTTTCAAGGAACCCCCGCCCTGGCTTTGTAATAGCCGGCTTTATAATAGCCGATATAATAGCATGATGTACAAATTCCGGAAAAGCCGCCTTTTGCTCGCCTTCTTCTGTTTGATGTCCGCGCTGCTCGCTGCGGAGCCGCTTTATTCGCCAACCTGGGGTTTCAGGGTCGATCTTCCCCCGGATATGGAACTGGCTGACGGGGACGGCAGGAACAGATTCTCCTTCCGGTCCGGTGAAAACCTTGTTTTCGAGCTTGCGGCCTATGACGCTTCCCGCTATGAAAGCATCGGGCAAATGGCGCTGGATATACAGAAACGCCTCGGCAATTCCGGGGATGTTTCCGGTTTCAACTATTACGGGCTTGACGCGGCCCTTATGGAGCTTTCCTTTTCAGGCAATGAAGGCTGGGCGCTTTGCGTCGAGCTTGAAAAAGACGCGGGCGCGGCTTCTTCCGGCGCGGGAGAACGGGGCGGCGGCCCGAAGCCGAAACTCCTTGCCCTGGCCTTCGGGCCGGCGGGAAAGACGGAACTCCAGCCCCTCTATCTTTCTATTTTGGATTCCGTGGCCCCGGCGCCCCTGCTTACCCTCGCGCCCGGCCCGGTCACCGAATTCGCCTATCCGCGGGAAAACCGGAAACAGGTCCGCCCGGCCAACAGCAGTTCCCAGGCGTGGGTCTTCGACACCGACGCCGAAGCCGCCCAGTTCCTGGTGGACCGGGAATTCGGCATACTCCGCCGCTACGAATCAGGGACCCTCTGGAAAGAAGCCTGGGTACGCTTTTACCGGGCCATTTACCGGGATTCTTTCGACAGGCTGCGGGACATAGCCCTCGCGCTCGGCCAGGAATGGGCGCGCGGCGGGGATAGCCCGGCAGGCGGCGGGAACGGCGCGGCGGCCGGCGGCATCCCCGGCCAGGCCCTTAAATGGGTACAGTCTTTTTCCTACGAGCGGAACCTTATGGGCAGCGATTTTGTGAATCTGGTAAGCGCCGCCCTGGAAGGCCGGGGGGACTGCGACAGCCGTTCCCTGCTCTGGGCCGTCATCTTAAGCCAGGCGGATATTCCCGCCGCGATCATGGTTTCCCGCGAGTACAGCCACGCCATGGGGCTTGCCGGCGTGGACGGCCCCGGCGCGCGTTTCGAATTCGCGGACAAAGAATGGCTTGTCGCCGAAACCACGGCGCAGGTAAGCCTGGGGCTTATCAACAGCAAAACCAGCGACAGCGGGAAATGGATAGGGATAAATTTCTATTAAAAAGAAACCCGTAAGACAGAACCGGTTCGTGAATTTTTATGCATTTTATGCGCAAAGCGCAACAAACTCCTAGCGCCTGAGTTCCGCGATTTTTTGCAGTTCCCTGGGGTTAAAAAGATCCCGGATATCCAGAATAATAAGGTAGCCGTGCTCCTGGCGCACCACGCCCTGGATATACTCCGCCCCGATACCGCTCAGCATCTGCGGCGGCGGCTGGATATCCTCTTTTTCGATGGTGACCACCCTGGAAACCCGGTCGATAATCACCCCCAGCTTCATCCCGTCGATATCGATGATAACAAAGCCCGACAGGAGCTCGTCTTCCTCGGAATTCAGGATCTTCCTCAGATGAAACCGTTTGTGCAGGTTGATAATAGGGATAATCTCGCTGCGGAGGTTAAAAATCCCCTCCACATAAACCGGAGCGTTGGGAATCGCCCTGATGGACTGAACCCGGACGATCTCTTTAACGTCCATAATATTTATCCCGTACAACTCCTCACCTAATTGAAAAGTGACCAATTGGTTCTGATCAGCCATGCCCGCTACCCCTTAGCCTGTTACTCACTTAATTATACTATTGTTTCGGAATTCCCGCAAGGTCCCGGCGCAATTTCGTATTCGTTCCTGAATCCGGGCGCATCCCCGCCTCCGGCGGGGACCGGGCTATCCGGGGCTCCGCGGTACCCGCTCCGGCCTCCTCGGACCGCCGGTCCTGCGGTGGCGCGCTCCGCGCCCCCTCCTATCCCTTGCGCGTGCCCTAATCCGGCGTCCATGCCGGATTAGGGCATCGGAGTTTGCCTGTGGCAAACTCCATCTGTCCGGCACCGCCGGACAGCCGTGGTTACAGCGGCATCCGTGCCGCCGCCCTTCGGGCGAAATCCGCATCCATGCGGATTTCCAGCTTTGAGTTTTGCCCCGCAAAACTCACGGATCCGTTGCAGCCGGCCTCCATGCCGGCCCGGCTGCGCCGGAAAGCGGCCTCCATGCGGATTTCCAGCTTTGAGTTTTGCTCCGCAAAACTCATGGATCCGTTGCAGCCGGCCTCCTGCCGGCCCGGCTGCGCCGGAAAGCGGCATCCGTACCGTTTTCCAGCTTTGAGTTTTGCTCCGCAAAACTCATGGATCCGTTGCAGCCGGCCTCCATTCCGGCCCGGCTGCGCCGGAAAGCGGCATCCCTGCCGTTTTTAGTGCTTTGAGTTTTGCTCCGCAAAACTCATGGATTTATTACAGCCGGCATCCCTGCCGGCCCGGCTGCGCCGGAAAGCGGCGTCCATGCCGTTTTCATTGCTTTGAGTTTTGCTCCGCAAAACTCATGGATCCG
>JAIRYB010000150.1 GCA_031267955.1 Spirochaetaceae bacterium
CTGGGGGCGATTCAGGGGATTACGGAATTTTTGCCGGTGAGCAGTTCGGGGCATCTGGTGCTTTTGCAGAAGATTTTCGGGATTTCCGAGCCGGTGCTGCTCTTTGACACGATGGTCCACGTTGGCACTTTGGCGGCTGTTTTTGTGGTTTTATGGCAGGACATTCTGGCCATCCTGCGGCGGATCTTGCAGCCGATGACGGCTTTTCTTGTTTTGGCGACGATTCCGGCGGTTATTGCCGCCCTGATACTGAAGGATCATATTGAATCGGCCTTTAGCTCGGGGGCTCTCCTGGGGTTTGCCTTTCTCTTTACCGCGCTGGCCCTGCTGGTCTCGGAATCCCTGGCCCGCAGGGGCGGCAGGCCGGCCAGGGCCGCGAACCGGACCGTCATGACCTGGGCCGACGCGCTGGTTATCGGGCTTTGCCAGGCCGTCGCGATTGTTCCGGGGGTATCCCGCTCCGGGCTTACCCTTTCCGGGGGCCTTTCCCGGAAACTTGACCGGAATCTTACCGCCCGCTTTTCGTTTTTGCTGTCCATCCCGGCGATTCTGGGCGCTCTGGTACTCCAGGTAAAGGACATTGCGGGCGGGGGCGCTGTGGGAAGTATCGGGGCGGCGCCGATTGTCGCGGGAACCCTGGCCGCCGCGCTTGTCGGCTTCTTTTCCGTAAAACTCATGCTCAAAATTGTGACGGAGCGCTCGCTCCGGGGTTTTGCGGTATACGTGGCGGTCCTGGGGGCACTGGTGCTGATAGATCAGTTCGGGACGCATCTGTTTTTTTAAAATCCACAGGATAATGCCCATTAAACGCAGGTTGGCGGCTCCGGGCCGCCTTGCGGACGAATTTCCTTGACCTTTGGCGGGGAAAGTGCGTATTTTTGTATTAATACTTTACATACGGATACTAGAATATGGGTGAAAATACCGGGGACAAGAAAGTAAATTCCGCCGAAGAACGGGAATCGGGGATTGATCAGGACCGGGAGGACGGGCTTCGGGAGCCGGAGGCGGGCGATTCCGGCGGCCAGGCGGGAGGCCGGGACGCGGAAGTTCCCGCGGAAGCCCGGACAGAGGATGACGCGGCGGAAGAAGCGGCCGGGGAGCCGTCTCCTGAGCAGATAATCGCGGATTTAGAGGGCAAAAACGCGGAACTGAACGATCGGTACCTGCGCAAGGCGGCGGATTTTGACAATTTCCGCAAGCGGATGACGCGGGAAAAGCAGGACGCCATCGATTTTGCCAACCAGAGTCTGATACTGGATCTGATCCCCATTATCGACGATTTTGAGCGGGCCATTAAAGCGGCCGAAACGGCCATTGCCGGCGCCGGGGGAGTTTCCGGCGGCGATATATCCAAGGATTTTACCGCCCTCTACGAGGGGATAAGCATGACCGAAAAACGGCTGCTTACCCAGCTTGAGAACCGCTGGGGGCTTAAGCGTTACGATTCGGCCGGAGAGCCTTTTGATCCTAATTTTCATGAGGCGCTGATGATGGAAAAGTCGGCGGACATTACTGAAGCGATTGTGCAGGAAGAGTGGACCAAGGGTTACACGCTTAAGGACCGGGTGATACGGACCGCCCAGGTGAAAGTTTTGATGCCGGAAGATCCCGGCCGGGACGCGGCCGGAAACGGCGGGTCTCCGTCCTGATACAGTAGAATGCAAAGCATATTCAGCCGGGGCTGATACCCCCGTTTGGGGGGTAGCGGAATACGGCCGCTTCGTCGGGGCGGCGGGTCCGCCGCTGTTTATGAAGCGGCCGTATGGAGCGCAGGGGGGCCGGAAAAGGGCCTCCCGTGCGGCGTGCTGTTTTCGGTAACAGGCCCCCCTCCTGATTATGGCATAAAATGAACTACCCCGCCGCAGAGCGGACGGGGTATCAGATTTTTCTTCGAAAAATCTGTCGTTCGCAAGGAAATTTATTATACTGGGGTCTGCTACCCCGCCATTATTGGCGTGGGAATTGAGCCGCCCCAGAGGGGCGGGGTATTAGACCCCTCTCGAATAAGATAGCCAAGGAGTTAGAAAAATGGGAAAGATAATTGGCATTGACCTGGGAACTACGAATTCATGCGTGGCCGTTTTTGAGGGGGGGGAGCCGGTAGTTATCCAGAGTTCCGAAGGAGGGCGCACTACCCCTTCTATTGTCGGATTTACCAGCAAGGGCGACCGGGTGGTGGGGCAGCCCGCGAAGAACCAGATGATCACCAACCCGGAAAATACGATTTACTCGATTAAGCGGTTCATGGGCCGCAGCTATTCCGAGGTGGGGGCCGAAATGAAGCGGGTCCCCTACCATGTGGTGGAACAGGCGAACGACGTGCGGGTGGATATTGCGGGGAAGAAGTATTCGCCGCAGGAAATTTCCGCCTTTGTTCTTCAGAAGATGAAGCAGACCGCCGAGGATTACCTGGGCGAAACGGTTACCGACGCGGTGATCACCGTGCCGGCCTATTTTAACGACGCCCAGAGGCAGGCTACCAAAGACGCGGGGAAGATCGCGGGCCTTGAAGTAAAGCGGATTATCAACGAGCCGACCGCGGCGTCCCTGGCTTTCGGGTTTAACAAGGACCAGAAAAAAGACAAAACCATTGCCGTCTACGATCTTGGGGGCGGCACTTTTGATATTTCCATCCTGGAGCTGGGCGACGGCGTTTTCGAAGTAAAATCTACCAACGGCGATACCCACCTTGGGGGCGACGATTTTGACCTTAAAATACTGGAATGGCTTATTCTGGAATTCAGGCAGGATACGGGGATCGACCTGGGACAGGACCGTATGGCTTTGCAGCGCCTGCGGGAGGCGTCCGAAAAGGCGAAGATCGAGCTTTCTGCAATGCAGACTACGGAGATCAACCTGCCCTTTATCACCGCGGACCAGAGCGGGCCGAAGCACTTGCAGAAAAGCCTGACCAGGGCGAAGTTCGAGCAGATGACCCAGGACCTTCTGGAACGGTCCAAGGAACCCTGCCGGAAAGCCCTGGCCGACGCGGGAATATCGGCGGACCAGATTGACGAGGTTATCCTGGTGGGCGGTTCGACCCGTATCCCGGCGGTGCAGCAGATTGTCAAGGATCTGTTCAAGAAAGAGCCGAACAAGGGGGTAAACCCCGACGAGGCGGTGGCTATCGGCGCGGCCATCCAGGGCGGTATTCTGGGGAACGAGGTTAAAGACGTGCTTCTCCTGGACGTAACGCCCCTTTCCCTGGGCATTGAAACCCTGGGCGGCGTGATGACCAAGCTGATCCCGCGCAATACGACCATCCCGACCAAGAAGAGCCAGGTGTTTTCCACCGCCGCGGACGGACAGACCGCGGTTTCCATCCAGGTCCTCCAGGGCGAGCGGGAAATGGCGAACCAGAACCGCACCCTGGGCCGCTTTGACCTGGTGGGGATTCCCCCGGCGCCGCGCGGGGTACCCCAGATTGAGGTGACCTTCGACATCGACGCGAACGGTATTGTCCACGTATCCGCCAAGGATCTGGGTACGGGCAAGGAACAGAAGATACG
>JAIRYB010000211.1 GCA_031267955.1 Spirochaetaceae bacterium
GGGAACCGCGCCAACTGGACCTTCGACCCCTACGAAGGCTACGAAACCGCGGAAGAAATCGGCGGCCGGGGAACCTCGGATCAACTGGGGGGGCCGGTGGCCGCGGTGTACGGCGCCAAGATCATGAAAGACCTGGGGCTCCTCTCCGATAAGTACCGGGTCCTCGTGAGCGGTACGGTTCAGGAAGAAGACTGCGACGGCCTCTGCTGGGAGTACCTGATCAAGGAGGAGGGGATACGGCCTGAGTTTGTGGTGATCACCGAACCCACCAACGGCAACATCTACCGGGGCCAGCGGGGCCGGATGGAAATCCGGGTGGAGGTCCAGGGGGTTTCCTGCCACGGCTCCGCGCCGGAACGGGGAGACAACGCCATCTACAAAATGGGCGAAGTCATCGGCGAGGTAAAGGAACTCAACAACCGCCTCAAGGACGATCCCTTCCTGGGCAAGGGAACCCTGGCGGTTTCCCAAATCTACTTCAGCTCCCCCTCCCGCTGCGCCGTGGCGGACATGTGCGCCATCTCCATCGACCGCCGCCTGACCGTGGGTGAAACATACCAAACCGCCCTGGACGAAATCCGTGCGCTCCCGGCGGTACAGAAATACCGGGCCGAAGTAAGCATGTATACATACGACCGCCCCAGCTACACCGGGGTCTCCTACCCCATAGACTGCTTCTTCCCCACCTGGGTCATCCCCGAAGACGCACCGGCAGCCACAGCGATGGTAAAATCCTACGCAGGCATGTACGGCACGCCCAAAGTTGACAAGTGGACCTTCTCCACCAACGGCGTGTCCATCATGGGGCGGAACGGAATTCCCTGCATCGGCTTCGGGCCGGGCAAGGAAGAAGAAGCCCACGCTCCCAACGAAAAAACATGGAAGCAGGATCTGGTCCGCTGCGCCGCGGTCTACGCGGCCCTGCCTTCAATTTATACGGAACAGGAGAAGTAATTATGAGTTCGCCTTACGCAAGGCTTTGGAACTCAAAAGAGAATTTACCACGAACCACACCAACATCACGAACAAAGAACAGAATTTCTGATAAAAAGTTCGTGCAAGGCGCCGCTTGCGGCGTCATTCGTGTGGTTGCGGGTTATATTTTTTAGGCCTCGTAACATGAGTTATGAGGGGGGGGGCTGTTTCCGGACATCGATCCGCTGCGGAAACGTTTCGTGTCCGCCCCCCCTGCGTTCCATAAAAACGCTTGCCTTTTTTCAGCTACCCCCCCTGGTAAAGCGGGCGCCTCCGGCTTTCGTCTGATGCGGGGTTTGGGGCCGCAGCGGGGCTGACGGTGCCCCAGGAGAGGGGGGTAGGCCAAGACCGCGGAGCGGGCTGGGCCGAGGGGGGAGACTTCCCCCCATATAACGCTAACACTATTTTGCGTATAAGGAGTTTTTTTATGGCGTATATTAAACAATATACCGGCAAACTGGACGCCCTGAATTTCAAGGGCATGTTCGGCGGGGATTTTTTCCTGACCTGGGAAAAATCCATTGATGAAATTATGGCAACCTTCACCGTGGCCGACGCGCTGCGGTGGCTCCGGGAAAACAACATCTCCACCCGGATCTTTGACAGCGGCCTGGGGGTCTCCCTGTTCCGGGACAACTCAACCCGGACCCGCTTCAGCTTCGGTTCCGCCTGTAACCTTCTGGGCCTGGAAGTCCAGGACCTGGACGAGGGGAAATCCCAGATCGCCCACGGGGAAACGGTGCGGGAAACGGCGAACATGGTTTCCTTCATGGCTGACGTGATCGGCATCCGGGACGACATGTACATCGGCAAGGGGAACGCCTATATGCGGGAAGTCGCGCAGTCGGTGCGGGAAGGCTTTGTCGACGGGAACCTGGAACAGTGCCCCACCCTGGTCAATTTGCAGTGCGACATCGATCACCCCACCCAGATCATGGCGGACATGAACCACATCATCCACCACTTCGGCGGCGTGGACAAACTGAAGGGGAAAAAGGTCGCCATGACCTGGGCCTATTCCCCCTCCTACGGGAAACCCCTGTCGGTGCCCCAGGGCGTTATTGGCCTTATGACCCGCTTCGGCATGGAGGTTTCCCTGGCCCACCCGAAGGGCTACGAAGTGATGCCCGAAGTAGAAGATGTCGCCCGGAAAAACGCCCTGGCCGGCGGCGGCGCATTCACCGTTTCCAATTCCATGGAAGAAGCCTTTACGGGCGCGGACATTGTGTACCCCAAAAGCTGGGCCCCCTTCGCGGCCATGGAAAAACGGACAAACCTCTACGGCGCCGGGGACTTTGACGGCATCAAGGCGCTGGAAAAAGAACTGCTGGCCCAAAACGCCGGGCACAAGGATTGGGAATGTACGGAGAAACTGATGGCTTCCACCAGGGACGGCAAGGCCCTGTACCTCCACTGCCTGCCGGCGGATATTTCCGGGGTAAGCTGCAAGGAAGGGGAAGTGGCGGCATCGGTGTTTGACCGTTACCGGGTCCCCCTCTACAAACAGGCCAGCCACAAGCCCTACATCATCGCCGCCATGATCTTTTTAAGCAAGATCAAATGCCCACAAAAGACCTTGAGCGATCTGGCGATCCGGGGTCTTCCCCGCTTCCTGGGCTAACCGCATGAAGAAACGGATCGTCATTGCCCTGGGGGGAAACGCCCTGGGAGAAAACCTCGCGGAACAGATGACCGCCGCCCGGGGAACCGCGAAAGCCATTGTGGACCTGGTGGAGGCGGGGCACGAGATCGTGATCGTCCACGGCAACGGCCCCCAGGTGGGGATGATCGAAACCGCCTTTGAGACCGCCGCCAAAGCGGACCCCCATTTCCCCATCCTCCCCATGTCGGTCTGCGTGGCCCTGAGCCAGGGCTATATCGGCTACGATTTACAAAACACCATACGGAAAGAGCTGGACTCCCGGCGCATCCCCGCCCCGGTGGCCGCCATTATTACCCAGGTGGAAGTGGACCCGGCGGACAGCGCCTTTCTCAATCCCAGCAAGCCCATAGGCGGTTTTATGACTGAAGCCGAGGCGGAAGTTCTCCGTTCCAAAGGCATCCCGGTGATGGAGGATGCGGGCCGGGGCTGGCGGCAGGTGGTGGCTTCTCCCAAGCCGGTGAACATCATCGAGGCGGAGACCATCCGGGCCATGCTGGCGGCGGGACAGATCCCCATTGCCGCCGGGGGCGGAGGTATTCCCGTGGCCATGCAGGACGGCCAGTACCGGGGGAAAAGCGCGGTTATCGACAAGGATTTTTCCGCCGCCAAACTGGCGGAGCTTATCAACGCGGACATGCTGATCATCCTCACCGCGGTGGAGAAGGTGGCCGTCAATTTCGGCAAACCGGATCAAAAATGGCTGGACACGCTGACCGTTGCGGAAGCGGAACAGTACATCGCGGAAAACCAGTTCGCCAAAGGGTCCATGCTGCCCAAAGTGCAGGCAGCCATTTCTTTTGTCGCCCCCCATGCCGGGCCGCCGGTGGGGGCAGGGCCCCAGGCTGCCCGGCGGACGGCCCTCATCACCTTATTGCAAAAAGCAAAGGACGGTATCGAAGGAAAAACCGGAACGATTATCAGAAATTAACGTTATCACTATCATCAAGAGGGAGTGTTTCACATGGGAAAGAAAGTAACAGCGTCTGCCGGCGGGGACAGGGAGTTAATTTTTCAACTGGAGGGGCGGCCCCGTTTGGGGCTTGCGTTACCCCTGGGCCTGCAGCATGTTCTGGCGATGTTCATCGGCAACCTTGCGCCGGTGCTGGTACTGTCAGGTATTATCAGCAGCGTTACCGGGGAGGCGATTGTTACCCCCCAGCAGAAGATGCTCATGGTGCAGTGCTGCATGTTCGCCTCGGGGGTGACGACGCTGATCCAGCTCTACCCCCTGAAGCTCGGGGCCTTTCAGGTAGGCGCGGGGCTTCCCATTGTGATGGGCACCGCCTTTGCCTTTGTTCCCACCATGCGGACCCTGGGGGCGGAATTCGGCATTAACGCGGTTTTGGGCGCCATATTCGCGGCCAGCGTGGTGGAAATAATTATGGGCCTTTTTATCAAACCCTTAAAAAAATTCTTTCCGCCCCTGGTTATCGGCGCGGTGCTTATCACCATAGGGCTCCACCTGCTTCCCGTGGGGGTCCAGTATCTCGCCGGCGGCGCGGGGCCCGAAGCCAACGCCACCCTGGCGGCCCGGCTGGCGGCGGAAGGGAAGGAGATTCCCGCTTCGGTGGCGGCCCTGGCCTCCCAATACGCCTCGTGGCAGAATCTTTTGATCGGCGGCGTAGTGTTTGTTACGATTATTCTCCTCCAGCGTTTCGGCAGGGGGATGTTTAAAATCTCCGCCATCCTCATCGGCATTATCACCGGTTATATTTTGGCGATTATTCTGGGCCAGGTGAACTTCCGGACCGTCATGGACGCCGGTTTTATTTCCGTTCCCATTCCCTTTTCCATTAAACCGGTTTTCAGGCTGGAACCCATCATCGCCATGGCGGCAATTTATGTGGTCTCCGGCCTAGAGACCATGGGGAACATCAACGGCATTACCGTGGCCGCCTTTGACCGGGAAGCAACGGTCAAGGAAACGTCCGGAGCGGTAATCGCGGACGCGGCGGGTTCCATGTTCGCTTCCGTATTCAACACCCTTCCCAATACCGCCTTTGGCCAGAACGCCGGTATCGTGGCCATGACCAAAGTAGTTAATAAATGGTGTATCGCCACCGGCGCGATTGTGCTGATCCTGGCGGGCTTTGTTCCCAAGATCGGCGCGGTTTTTTCCGTCATGCCCTCCAGCGTGCTGGGCGGCGCGGTGGTTACCGTATTCGCCATGATTATGCTCAACGGGATCAAACTCCTTGCCAAGGCGGGCTTCTCCGACCGGAACCTGCTGATCCTGGCCATCACCTTCGGGGCCGGCTTTGCGGTGGGGGACAACAAACTGCTGGTGGGGAAGCTGCCTGCGGCCCTGCAGTATATTTTCCGGGACACCACCGTGGCGGTCTGTGTTATTTCCGTTCTGGCCAACGCCCTGTTCCCCGCCTCGGAATCGGACAAGGCCAAACTGGAAGCGGCCCAGAAAG